>JBFEXG010000031.1:0-14359 GCA_041546005.1 Paracoccaceae bacterium | reverse complement strand
TTCCTCTGGATCAAGGGCGGCCCACAACACGAGCCGACCCTACCGGGCACAGACGCGCACGCCAACCTCGACGGCTATATCTCGGTGACACCGATGCGCGCAGACCTCACGGCCCACGATCGCCTCTCGCACTTGCTGGACGCTCTGGCATGACAACAGACGCCGAGCGCAAGATGCAGTTCCTCTTCGCGCTCCGCTCGCGCGGGGTGACAGATGCGCGCGTTCTGACGGCCATGGAAAAGATCGACCGCGCCGATTTCGTACGCGGCATCTTCGCGGATCGCGCCTATGAAGATATGCCCCTGCCGATTGGCGCGGGGCAGACGATCAGCCAGCCCTCGGTCGTCGGCCTGATGACTCAGGCGCTCAATATCCAGCCGCGCGACAAGGTGCTCGAGGTCGGCACCGGCTCGGGCTATCAGGCGGCGATCCTTAGTCAGCTGGCGCGCCGCGTCTATACGATCGAGCGCCACAAGCGGCTGGTAACCGAGGCGCAGGCGATCTTTGACAGGCTTGGCCTCAACAATATCACCGCCGTTCATGCCGACGGCAGTTTCGGCCTTCCCGAGCAGGCCCCCTTTGATCGCATTCTTGTGACGGCCGCCGCAGAAGACCCCCCCGGCCCGCTCTTGGCCCAGCTGCGTGTTGGGGGTATCATGGTGGTGCCCGTGGGGCAGTCGGATGCGGTTCAGAGCCTTATCCGGGTGACGCGGACTGAAGACGGATTTGATTACGACGAATTGCGCGCTGTGCGTTTTGTGCCTTTGGTTGAAGGACTTGGCAGCTAGGCGCAACCCAAAAGCCCCGAACAACAGGGGCATGACATTTGACGAGGATCGAGCAATGACCCATCGCCTTCCTGCCCTTCGCGGCCTCCTTCTGGCGGGGACCGCCCTAGCCCTTCTGAGCGCCTGTCAGGAGACAGCGCTTGATTGGGATATGCGCGATCTCGGCGGAAACACGCTCGACACAACCGCCTCGATCCAGCGCATCCCGATCCGCCCTGACCCGGACGAGCGCGGGGTGATCACCTATCCAAACTATCAGGTTGCCGTGGCGCGCCGCGGCGATACGGTCCGCACCATTGCCGAGCGCCTCTCGCTCGATCCTGTCACGCTTGGCAAATACAATGGCATCAGCCCCGATACGCCGCTGAACGCCAACGAAATCATCGCCCTGCCGGTGCGGGTCGAGGGCCAACTGACCACCGGTTTCACCTCGGCCTCGGGCGTCGATGTGACCTCGCTCGCCTCAAGCGCTATCGACCGCGCTGGGCCCCAGGAATCGACGATCTCCTCGGCTCCGCTGGAGAGCACTACAGCCGCCCCCGCACCCACCGGCGTCGAGCCGCTCCGCCATCAGGTCAAGCGCGGCGAAACCGCGTATATCATCAGTCGCCTCTACGGCATTCCGGTTCAGGATCTCGCGGAATGGAACGGGCTTGATGCCGATTTTACCGTCCGCGAGGGCCAGTTCCTCTTGATCCCGCAAGGATCGGCCACCCCGTCACCGCAGACCCGCCCGACCACGACCTCGCAGCCTGGCACCGGCACCGTGACGCCGACGCCGCCTTCGGCCTCGACTCCCCTACCGGCAGAGACCGTCTCGACGGCGCCGGTTGCAGTTCCTGCAGCGCCGAACCTCGGGCAGACTGCGGCGAGCGATGCACCCTTCATCTATCCGGTGACAGGTTCGATCATCCGCGCCTATTCCAAGGGTCGCAACGATGGCATCGACATCGGCGCGCCGGTTGGAACACCGGTCAAAGCTGCCGCCGCAGGCTCAGTCGCCGCAATCACCAAGGACACCAACGGCGTTGCCATCGTGGTCATCCGCCACGCCAACAACCTGCTGACGGTATATACCAACCTCGACAACCTCACCGTCGAGAAAGGCGCCGAGGTCACCCAAGGCCAGACCATCGGCAAAGTGCGCGCCGGCAATCCGTCGTTCCTGCATTTCGAAGTGCGTCAGGGCCTCGAGAGCGTCGACCCGACCAGCTATCTGCCCTAAAGGGTCACGCCGCGGCGGCCCGCCAGATCGGTGAAATACTGCCAAGCGACGCGGCCCGAGCGGCTGCCGCGGGTGGCCTGCCATTCGATCGCCTCCGCGCGCAGGGTTTCATCGTCGATCGTCACCCCATAGGCATCGCAATAGCCGCGGATCATGGCGAGGTATTCGTCCTGATCACACGGGTGGAAGCCAAGCCAGAGGCCGAAACGGTCGGAAAGTGAGACCTTCTCCTCGACCGCCTCGGAGGGGTTGATCGCCGAGGAGCGCTCGTTCTCGATCATGTCGCGCGGCATCAGGTGACGGCGGTTTGACGTGGCATAGAGCACGACGTTGTCGGGCCGCCCTTCGATGCCGCCATCCAGAACCGCCTTGAGCGACTTGTAATGCGCGTCGTCATGGCTGAACGACAAGTCATCGCAGAAGAGGAGGAACCGCTCTTCGCGGCCGCGCAGCAGGTTGAGGCAGCGGCCGATGGAGGCCAGATCCTCGCGCTGGATCTCGACGAGCTTCAGCCCCGGATGATCAGCCGAGAGTTTACCGTGGATCGCCTTCACAAGGCTCGACTTGCCCATGCCGCGCGCCCCCCAAAGAAGCGCGTTGTTGGCCGGTAGGCCGCGGGCGAACTGGTCGGTGTTGGCCAAAAGCGTGTTGCGCGAACGGTCGATGCCGATGAGGAGGCTCACGTCGATCCGGTTGACCTTGTCGACAGGCACGAGCCGATCAGGATCGGGATGCCAGACAAAGGCGCCAGCCGAGGCAAAGTCAGGCGCAGGAAGCGGCGCGGGGCTGATCCGTTCCAGCGCCGCCGCGATCCGGTCGAGGCTCTCCTCGTTCACGCCTTGCCCTCGTCGGAGGCCTCGTCGTCGTCGTCGGAGGGCTCGTCGAACAAGCTCTCGCCCTCGCCAATGATCCCTTCTTCGCGGGCCTTCGCGTCTTTCTGGCGCTCGATGCGGGCAACCAGTTGGATCGAGACCTCATAAAGGCCATAGACCACGACAAAGAGGATGACCTGGCTCACCACATCCGGCGGGGTCGCCAAGGCGGCGAGGATCAGGATGCCGACGACAGCGTATTTCCGCATCCCTTTGAGACCACGAGAGCTCACGAGGCCCGCCTTGCCCATCAGCGACAGAAGCACCGGCAGCTGGAAGCACAGGCCGAAGGCCACGATGAACTTGATCGTCAGAGACAGGTAGGCCTGCGCCGAGCCTTGGAAGGCGATGCCAGCGACGGCGGTTTCGCCCTCGGTGCCGGTCAGGAGCGAGCCGGGCTGCTGAAAGTTGAGGAAGAAGTTAAAGGCAAGCGGCGTGATCGCATAATAGGCAAAGGCCGCGCCAAGGGCGAACATGAAGGGCGAAGCTACGAGGAAGGGCAGGAAGGCGCCTTTCTCGGATTTGTAGAGGCCCGGCGCCACGAAACGCCACATTTGATAGCTGATCATCGGGAACGAGAGCGCAAGCCCGCCAACGAGCGAGATCGAGATGGCGACAAAGAAGCCTTCCTGAAGGGCAATCAAGATAAGGCCACAGTCATCTTGCCCACGATCCGCCAGCGCCGCACACAGCGGCTGGGTCAGGAAATTGAAGATCGGGTTCCAAAGGGCAAAGCAGATCACCATGCCGATGATGAAGGCCACCAGCGACTTGATAAGCCGGTCACGCAGCTCGGCCAGATGCTCGATCAGCGGCGCGGAGGAATCGTCAATGTCGTCGGTCTTGCTCATGCCTTGGCCTCAGGCTTGGGGGTGGCGGCTTTTTTGGCGCGGGGCTTGGCGGCCGGTTTCGCCGCAGGTTTGGCCTCTGCCTTAGGCTTGGCGGCCGCTTTCGGCTTGGGCGCAGGTTTCGCTTCGGCGGTCGGCGCGGCCTCCTTGGCTGCCTTGGCCTCAGTGGCGGCTTTCTCGCGGGCGATCCGTTCCGAGGCGACACGGGCGGTCGCCTCTTGGATCTTGTCGCGGATCTCGGCCCGCTCTTGCGAAAGCTTTTCCGTCTCGCCGCCCGGCTTGATCGCGCTCTTGAAGTCGGTCGCCTCTTTCAGCTTGTCGACCCCGAACTTCTGGGGATTGGCGGCGGCCTTGATGGTCTTGGAGATATCCTTCACCCCGGCATCGTCGGCAGCACTTTCCATCGCCCGGCTGAACTCGCGGGCCATCTGACGCGCCTTGCCAGTGTACTGCCCCAAGGTGCGGAACATGACAGGCAGGTCTTTCGGCCCAATGACGATCAACGCCACGATGCCGATCAGCACCATTTCACTCCAGCCGAGGCCAAACATCGACGGTATCCCCTATTGTTGGAAGATCAGGACAGAAAGGCTCAGGCCTTGTCCTTTTCCTTTTCCGGGGTCACATCGCGAGCAGCTTCAACAGCGCTGTCTTCGATTTCTTTCTTGCCGTCATCGACGCCCTTCTTGAAGGCAGTGATGCCCTTGCCGACCTCGCCCATAAGCGAGGAAATCTTGCCGCGGCCGAACAGCACGAGCACGACGACGGCGATGAGAAGAAGGCCGGGAAGGCCGATGTTGTTGAGCATGTCTCTCTCCCTAACCGGCAGGCACGGGCGGCCCGCCGCATATTTCGACGGATCAGTCTTACGGCCTTGCCCCGCCGGATCAAAGGCCAAAACGACTTGAAATAGCGCGACCGGCAAAGCCCTGCGCACGGCTGCTGACATGAAAATGTCAGTTGTCTCCCCTCGCCAAAGCCCTTTTTTCGTGGCATTTATGCGAAATGTTTAGATGAAACTGACAGTTTGCCCCCACCATGCGCCGCAACGACCGCCTCTTCACCCTTGTCCAGACCCTGCGCGACGGGCAGCTGCATCGCGCAGGCGATCTGGGCAAGGCGCTCGGGGTTTCGACCCGCACGATCTGGCGCGATATGGCCGCGCTTCAGGCCTCGGGCCTGCCCGTCGAGGGCGAGCGCGGGGTGGGCTATGTGCTCAAGGGGCCGATCAGCCTGCCGCCTCTCGCCCTGACCCGAGAGGAATTTGAGGCTCTGCGCCTCGGGCTTGCCCTTGTCAGCAGCGCCGGCGATCCGGCGCTCTCGAAGGCTGCGGCATCGCTGCGCGGCAAGGTCGGCGCTGTCACCCCCGAGGGCCACCAAGAGCCGGGGGCGCAGAGTTTTGTCTATGCTACGCCTGAGGCCGCGCGTGCGGCCCCCCATATTGGCCCGATCCGGCGCGGCCTGCGCGATCATTTGATGCTGCGCTTTGCTTATGCCGCGCCAGATGTCTCAACCGTCGTACACGACGCCCGCCCGCTGCAGCTCGACTTCTGGGGGCGCACCTGGACGCTCACGGCCTTTAGCGAAACCTTGCAGGATTTCAGGGTGTTCCGGCTCGACTTTATCGTAAGCCTGTCGGTCGGTCCGTCGGCCTTTTTGCCCGAAGAGGGCAAGACCATAGACGATTTCCTCAGGCTTCTGACCTTGCCCTAGCGGACCGGGAAGACAAAACAGCGGTCGCGGCGGATCATCAGCCAAAGCGGGGTTCCGGGCTTGGGCAGGAAGACCGAAGGCACCTGTGCGGTGAGGATCGAGCCGTCGAAATCCATGCGGAATTCGACAAGGCTTTCCGATCCCATATAGCGCGCTCGCTCTACTATCCCTCGGGCGGGTGCGCCTTCGGAGGCAGTCGGTAGCGGGCCTTTGCCGCCCCGGTCGAAATCGATCCGAAGGTGCTGGGGCCGGATCACGATCTCGACCTCGGTGCCGTCGGGCACACCTGGCGCGAGGAACTGGCCAAAGGCTGTTTCCGTCAAAGCCCCGTGAACTTTGCCACGGATCACGTTGATATCGCTAAAGAATGCTGCGGCGGCGCGATCCACAGGCGCGTTGTAGATATTGTAGGGTGCACCGCGTTGGACGATCCGGCCATTGCGCATGAGCGCAATCTCGTCCGCCATCCGCATCGCCTCTCCGGGCTCGTGGGTGACAAGGAGAACCGCCGTTCCCTCGCTTTTCAAAACATCCAGCGTCTGATCGCGAATCTCGTCGCGAAGACGGTCATCAAGGCCGGAAAAGGGCTCGTCCATCAGCATGATGCGCGGGCGCGGCGCGAGCGCACGGGCAAGCGCCACGCGCTGCTGCTCGCCACCAGAAAGCTCATGGGGATAGGCGCTGGCATAGCTGCCCATGCCCACCTTTTCGAGAAGCTCCATCACCCGCGCGTCATTCTCGGCGCGGCTGCCATGCAGGCCGAAAGCCACGTTCTGCGCCACGCTTAGATGCGGGAAGAGTGCGAAATCCTGAAACATCAGCCCGATCGACCGCCCCTCGGGTGGGACACGATAGACCGTATCGCAGACCAGTTGGCCATCGACAAAAATGCTGCCGCTGTCCTGCATCTCGACGCCCGCGATGATCCGCAGGGTCGTCGACTTGCCGCAGCCGGACGGGCCAAGGAGGCACGTCACCTGCCCCGGCATCACCGAGAGCGACACGTCATTGACGACCCGACGCCCGCCAAAAGTGCGGGTGATATTGCGGATCTCAAGGCGCGGGGGCTGGCTCACAGCATTCAATTCCGACCAAAGCTCTCGGGTATACCGCCTCTACCAAGCCTGCCCCTGTTGGGCAAGCGCCGGATCAGAGGGTCGAGTTGAACGCCCCACCATCGGCAAGGATGTTTTGCCCGACGATAAAGCCTGCGTGCTGCGAGCAAAGGAAAGCGCAGGTCGAGCCGAATTCCTTGCGCGTCCCGTAGCGGTGCGCCGGGATCGACGCCTCGCGCTGCGCCCTAGCTTCTTCGATGCTGATCCCCTTGGCCTTTGCCACGCCGGTATCAAGCTGGATCGCGCGGTCGGTCGCGTGGATGCCCGGCAGGAGGTTGTTAATCGTCACCCCGTGCTTGGCCACCTGACGCGACGTGCCAGCGACATAGCCGGTCAGACCCGCGCGGGCCGAGTTCGATAGGCCAAGCTGCGGGATTGGCGATTTCACGGCGCCCGAGGTGATATTCACGATCCGGCCCCAGCCCCGGTCGATCATCCCCGGCAGCGAGGCTTTGATCAGCGCGATGGGCGTCAACATATTGCTATCCAGCGCCTTGATGAAATCCTCGCGGTCCCAATCCGACCAGATGCCCGGCGGCGGACCGCCTGCGTTGTTGACGAGGATGTCGATCTGGCCCGCCGCCTCAAGAACAGCGGCGTGCCCTTCAGGCGTCGTCACATCGACAGCGACGGTGGTGACATTCACACCATAGGCCTCTCGGATCGCCTGCGCCGTTTCCTCAAGCGGGCCCGCGCTTCGGGCGTTGAGGACGATATCGACCCCCGCCTCGGCCAGCGCCTCGGCGCATCCGCGCCCGAGCCCCTTCGATCCTGCACACACCAGCGCACGTTTTCCGCGAATTCCCAAATCCATGACGATTTCCTCTCAGTCGTTCCTTCGACGCAGTAGAAGCCAAAGGAAGACCCGATCCAAGGCCATATTCCGCCGCATTTAGACTTTAGCCAGAACCGTGTGTTCATCGTCTAGTTTTAGAGTGGTTAAATGCCATTGGTTGAGTTTCAGGCCGTACAGGCCCATCTGGTCTTCAAATCCTCTGATTTCACCGCGGTCGCAGGTGTGGCACGTGGCGATGACCTGTCTGTTTCAGACGATCTCGTTCTCGACGATATCTACAAGCTGACACCCGGCGCAAAACGTGCCCAGTTGAGCTTTCACTTTGTTGGTGAGGATCAGCCCTACCGGATCGCTGATGACAGCACGCTCGGGGGCGCGAGGCATGATCTCTTCCTCGATACCTGTATCACACTGATGTGCAGTGACGGATCGACCCATGAAGCCCTGATCCTTGCCGAGGTCGAGCTTGGCGTACTGGTCGAGACCTATCTCCTGCCCCTCGATACCCTCAAAGAAAATATCGAGTATCGGCTTGTAGGCAATAATCCCAAGGCTGCCCGTGCGCTCTTTTCCCGTATGGCCAGCGTCGCCTTCAGCCGAGGCACGCACATCACCCTGTCGACCGGCGAACAGCGCCGTATCGAGGATCTTCAAGTGGGCGACCGTGTGCTGACCCGCGATGACGGCGCCCAACCGATCCGCTGGATCGGCCAGTCCACAGTCCGCGCGACAGGCGCCGAGGCACCGGTGGTGATCACCAAGGGCGCTCTCCATAACGCCGAAGATCTGATTGTCAGCCCTGACCACCGCGTCTTTGTCTATCAGCGGCAAGACGCACTGGGCCTCGGGCGATCGGAGGTCTTCGTCAAGGTTCGCCACCTGATTAACGGAACCACTATCTATCAAAGCGAGAGCTGCTTCATGGAATATTTCCAGCTGCTCTTCGACGACCATCAGATCATCTACGCCGAGGGGATCGCAGCCGAATCGCTCATGGTTGATCCAAGAACAAAGGGCGTGATCCCGGGCGAGATCAGCAAAGGGCTCCTGTCCGGCAAGTATGGGCACCGCCATCGCACGCATCACGATTATGAGGTGGTTGACGGTCTGTCGAACCTTCCCAATGCCGCCGATCTTTTGCGTCGCGCGTCCCAAAGCTGACGCCCGATTGCCCTTTGTCCAAACGCCCCCTATAGGGGGCGCATGACAAACCGCCCTGCTCTTCCGCCCGAAATCGCCCGCCGCCGGACCTTTGCGATCATCTCGCACCCCGACGCCGGCAAGACGACTCTGACCGAGAAATTCCTCCTCTTCGGGGGCGCCATCCAGATGGCCGGTCAGGTGCGCGCCAAGGGCGAGGCGCGGCGCACGCGGTCGGACTTTATGCAGATGGAAAAAGACCGGGGCATTTCCGTCTCGGCCTCGGCCATGTCGTTCGACTACAAGACCTTCCGCTTCAATCTGGTCGACACGCCCGGCCACTCGGACTTTTCCGAAGATACCTATCGTACGCTGACGGCGGTGGATGCCGCCGTCATGGTGATCGACGGGGCCAAGGGCGTGGAAAGCCAGACGCAGAAGCTTTTCGAAGTCTGCCGCCTGCGCGATCTGCCGATCCTGACCTTCTGTAACAAGATGGACCGCGAAAGCCGCGACACGTTCGAGATCATCGACGAGATCCAAGAGATGCTGGCGATCGATGTGTCGCCCGCCTCTTGGCCCATCGGCACCGGCCGCGAGTTCATCGGCTGTTACGATATCCTGCGCGACCGGCTTGAGCTGATGGACCGTGCCGACCGCAACCGCGTAGCCGAAACGATCGAGATCAACGGGCTTGATGACCCCAAGCTGGCCCAGCACGTTCCCGCACAGCTTCTTGAGAAGCTGAAGGAAGAGCTAGAGATGGCGCGCGAGCTTCTGCCCGCGCTCAATCCGCAGGCTGTTCTCGAAGGGCATATGACGCCGATCTGGTTTGGCTCGGCCATCAATTCCTTTGGCGTGAAGGAACTCATGGACGGCATCGGCCGCTACGGCCCCGAGCCGCAGGTCCAATCCGCCGAGCCGCGCGATATCGCGCCCGAGGAGACCAAGGTTGCAGGCTTTGTCTTCAAGGTGCAGGCAAATATGGACCCCAAGCACCGCGACCGAGTGGCCTTTGTCCGCCTCGCCTCGGGGCATTTCCAGCGGGGCATGAAGCTTCTCCACGTTCGCTCGAAAAAGCCGATGGCCGTGTCAAACCCCGTCCTCTTCCTCGCCGCCGACCGCGAGCTGGCGGAAGAGGCCTGGGCCGGCGATATCATCGGCATCCCCAACCACGGCCAGCTGCGCATCGGCGACACACTGACCGAGGGCGAGGCGCTCCGCGTCACCGGCATCCCCTCCTTCGCGCCCGAGCTTCTGCAAAACTGCCGCGCGGGCGATCCGATGAAGGCCAAGCACCTTGAGAAGGCGCTGATGCAATTCGCCGAGGAAGGGGCCGCCAAAGTCTTTAAACCGACTTTCGGCTCGGGCTTTATCGTCGGCGTCGTGGGCGCGCTCCAGTTCGAGGTTCTGGCCAGCCGGATCGAGCTTGAATACGGCCTGCCTGTCCGCTTCGAGCCATCGCAGTTTACCTCGGCCCGCTGGGTCGCAGGCGACAAACTCGCCGTTGAGAAATTCGTCTCCGCCAACAAGCAGCACATCGCCACCGACAACGACGGCGATCTCGTCTACCTCACACGTCTGCAATGGGATATCGACCGGGTTAGCCGCGATTACCCTGATGTAAAGCTGACCGGCACCAAGGAAATGATGGTTTAGCAGGCGGGATGGCCCGCCGGTCACCCCCGCAATTGACCAGCATGCGCTTTACCGCTATGGAGAGCGCGGCCC
Organism: Paracoccaceae bacterium; assembly: GCA_041546005.1. GTDB lineage: Bacteria > Pseudomonadota > Alphaproteobacteria > Rhodobacterales > Rhodobacteraceae > RFZI01. The sequence continues at coordinate 4,131 of JBFEXG010000031.1, read as the reverse complement.
GGACCGGGCCTTCTCGACGCGGGGCGCCCGGATATTGCGTCCCATAACCTGCCAAGCCGGAACGCCGGCTGGCTATGACTGGACGCAAATGACCAAATTTTCTGATCTGAACCTTGACCCCAAGGTTCTGAAAGCCATCGCCGAAGCCGGCTATGAAACCCCGACCCCGATTCAGGCTGGTGCGATCCCGCCCGCCCTTGAAGGCAAAGACGTTCTGGGCATCGCCCAGACCGGCACCGGCAAGACTGCCTCATTCACCCTGCCGATGATCACGCTTCTCGGCCGCGGCCGCGCCCGCGCCCGGATGCCGCGTAGCCTCGTGCTCTGCCCCACCCGCGAGCTTGCCGCGCAGGTGGCTGAAAACTTCGACGTCTATGCCAAGCACACCAAGCTGACCAAAGCTCTTTTGATCGGCGGCGTCAGCTTCAAGGATCAGGACGCCCTGATCGACCGCGGCGTTGACGTGCTCATCGCCACGCCCGGCCGCCTTCTCGACCATTTCGAGCGCGGCAAGCTCCTTCTGACCGGCGTTCAGATCATGGTGGTCGACGAGGCCGACCGGATGCTCGACATGGGGTTCATTCCCGACATCGAACGCATCTTCAACCTCACGCCCTTTACCCGCCAGACCCTCTTCTTCTCGGCGACCATGGCGCCCGAGATCGAGCGGATCACCAACACCTTCCTGCACGGCCCGGCCCGGATCGAGGTCGCTCGCGCTGCCACGACAGGCGAGAATATCTCGCAAGGCGTGGTCATGTTCCGCGCCTCGCGTCGTGAAAACGCCGACCGCGAAAAGCGCGCCCTGCTGCGTGCCATGATTGATGCCGAAGGCGAGGCCTGCACCAACGCGATCATCTTCTGTAATCGCAAGATCGATGTGGATATCGTTGCCAAATCGCTCAAGAAATACGGCTACAACGCCGAGCCCATTCACGGCGATCTGGACCAGAGCCAACGCACGCGGACGCTTGACGGTTTCCGGAATGGCGATGTGCGGTTTCTCGTCGCCTCTGACGTCGCCGCCCGCGGCCTCGACATTCCGGCGGTGAGCCATGTGTTCAACTTCGATGTGCCGAGCCACGCCGAGGACTATGTCCACCGCATCGGTCGTACCGGCCGCGCTGGCCGTTCTGGCAAGGCGCTGATGATCTGCTCCACTCGCGACGCGAAATATTTCGAAGCGGTCGAGAAACTCATCGAGAAAGAAGTGCCGAGGCTTGAAAACCCGCTCGGCAACGCCCCCGCCCCGACTGAGGGCGCGGAAGAGGAAAAGCCCGCGGCGAAATCTTCGCGCAGCCGCTCGCGTGGCAAGGGCAAGGGCGACAAGCCCGCCGAGACCCCAGCCAAAGAACAGGCCAAGGCCGAAGCTCCCCGCGAGGAAGCGCCCAAGCGCGAGCCGAAGCCGCAAGAAAAACGCGAGCCCAAACCGCAAGAGCGGCGCGAGCCGCGGCAGGACCGCCGCGACAACAATCGCATCGTCGGCATGGGCGAGGACACGCCAAGCTTCATCCGCCTCAGCTTTGACGAGCGCCGCTCCTAAAACGAAAAACCCGCCTTCCGGCGGGTTTTCTTTTGCGTCAGGCCTCTTTGTCCTAGGCCAAGCGGCTTGTGATGATCGTCACTTCCGGCTTCTTGCCGATCTCGGACGAGGCAACCTGCCGGACGATCTTTTTCAGCTCTTTTTCAAGCCGCTCGTCGTCGCGTAGAGTTTTGTCCTCCGCGCGCATCAGGAACTGACCAAGGTCGGCTTCAAGGATATCCACCAGCGGCGCTTTTGAGCGGCCCGTTTCGGCAAGACCCATCGTCTCGCACCACGGATCGCCCAAGGGCTCGTCGTTCTCGTCGATGATGATGTTGACGATCACATGGCCGTTCAGGGCCATGCGGATCCGGTCGCGCACGATCCCGTCCATCGACCCGATCTGGATCGACCCATCAAGATAGGTCCGCCCCGTCTCGATATATTCGGCCACCTTGGGCCGCTCGCCCGTCAAGTCGACCATCATACCGTTTACGGCAAGGAAACCGGTCCGGCCAACCTCTTCCGCCAGCCGCGCATGTTCGCGCAGGTGGCGGTGTTCGCCGTGCATCGGGATGACGATCTGCGGGTTCACAAGCTCGTGCAGCTTCACAAGGTCGGGCCGGTTGGCATGGCCCGAGACGTGATAGCGCCCGCCTTCGTCGTCGTGGATCTCGACGCCCAGCTCGGAGAGCTGGTTCATAATGCGGATCACGCCGCGCTCGTTGCCGGGGATGGTTTTCGAGGAGAAGAGGAAGGTATCCCCCTCTTTCAGCTTGATCCCAAGATAGCTGCCCTGCGCGAGCTGAGCGCTGGCGGCGCGGCGTTCGCCTTGGCTACCGGTCACGAGGAGCATCACCTCATGGCGCGGCAGGCTCAGCGCATCTTCGGGGGAAATCGTCGGGGGGAAATCGCTCAGGATGCCGACCTCGGTCGCAACCTCGATCATCCGCCGCATGGCGCGGCCCAGCAGGCAGACCTGCCGCCCCGCCTTGCGCGCAGCATAGGCGAGCGTATGCAGGCGCGCGATGTTGGAGGCAAAGGTCGTCGCCACGACCATGCCGGTCGCAGCTTTCATGAAGCCTTCGATCTCGGTCGAAAGCCCCGCTTCCGAGCGCCCCGGCGCGGGCGAGAAAACATTGGTCGAATCGCACACGAGCGCCTTTACGCCCGTTTTCGCGACTTCGGTCCAGAGCGCCTCGCTGAAAGGCTCACCGACCACAGGTGTATGGTCGATCTTGAAGTCGCCGCTATGGACGATCCGGCCCGCGGGCGTATCGATCACAAGGCCGGCGCTTTCGGGGATCGAATGGCTGACGGGCACAAAGCCCACCTTGAACGGACCCGCATCCACCATCTCAGGCCAAGGCTGAACGGTTGTCACCTTGCGGGAATCCTGCCCTCCCTCGTCCATCTTGAGGCGCGCAATGGTCGCGGTAAACGCGCGGGCATAGACCGGCGCGCGCAGATGGCCCCAGAGGTGGCCAATGGCGCCCACATGGTCTTCGTGGGCGTGGGTGATGAAGATCGCCTCGATCTGATCCCGCCGCGCCTCGAGCCAGCTGATATCGGCCATGATGAGATCAACACCGGGCGATGTGTCCATGTCAGGGAAGGTCACGCCCAGATCGACGACGATCAGACGCTCTGACCCCGGTTTGCCATAGCCATAGACATAGGCGTTCATGCCGATCTCGCCGGCGCCCCCCAGCGGGAGGTAGATCAGGCGGTCTTTGCTCATCCGTTTTCCTTGTTGAAACGGTGGATGACCGTCAGGCCATGCATCGTCAGGTCGTCTTCGATCCAGTCGAACAGGTCTTCGCCCTGCTCAAAGAGCCGCGCGAGGCCGCCGGTGCCGATGATCTTCATCGGCCTGTCGTATTCGGCGCGGATCCGAGCACATAGCTCGCGCACGAGGCCGATGTAACCCCAATAAACGCCGGATTGCATACAATGGACCGTATTCGTGCCGATCACCGACTGTGGCTTTGAGATATCGACGTGCGGCAGGGCGGCGGCGGCATGGTGCAGCGCCTCGAGGCTGAGGTTCACGCCCGGCGCGATTACTCCGCCCACATAGGCGCCGTCATGCGCCACCACGTCGAAGGTGGTGGCAGTGCCAAAATCGACGACGATCAGATCGCCGCCGTGCCGGTCAAAGGCGCCAGCGGTGTTCACCAAACGGTCAGGGCCGACCGTTGTTCCGGCATCAACACGCGGTTGAACCGGCAGGAGGCACTCGGGCTTGCCAACGACCAACGGACGACAATCGAAATATCGGTCGCACAGGACACGCAGGTTGAAGACCACACGCGGCACGGTGGATGAGATAATCACCTCGTCGATGGAAAGGTCCAATTTGCGGGCGTTCATAAGCGTGGTCAGCCAGACGAAATACTGGTCCGCCGTGCGCTGCCACTCGGTCGAAGTGCGCCACGTGGCAAGGAATTCCTTGCCGTCCCAGATCGAGAAGACCGTGTTGGTATTGCCGCAGTCGATGGTCAGAAGCATGCTCTGCCCCCTTCAGAAATAAACATCCGCCGCCGCGATGCTGCGCGGGCCTTTGGCGGTAATGAGCACGAGGTTGCCCTCGCTGTCGATGGTGTCGA
>JBFEXG010000196.1:0-4799 GCA_041546005.1 Paracoccaceae bacterium | reverse complement strand
GGTGCGCAGGCGCTTGCCGAAGGCGTGATCGTCGGCCTAGCCGAGGAAACCCGCGCGGCCCTTGGCCTCCTTCTCCTCGAAATGCACGACACGGGCGTGATGATCTGGCAGCTGTTCTTCTGGGCTCACCTCCTGATCCTCGGCCAGCTCGTCGCGCGCTCAGGCCTCTACCCGCGCCTTCTCGGCCACGCGATGAGCCTTGGTTCGTTTGGCTACCTCTTCGACAGTATCAACAAGTTCACCACGTCCTCGATCGGCCCGTTCGACCAGATCACGAGCTTGCTCCTTGTGATCGTCTCTTTGGCCGAGATTGGCTTTGCCCTCTGGCTCATCTTCCGTGGTCCGCGCCGCGCCTGAGCTAGCTGCATACTCCCAATGGCAAGCATATCGTTCGGCCCTAAGCCACGCGCCACGCAGTCGGTATCGGCCTGGATTAGAGGCCGCTGGCCTCCAGCACTTCGTTCAGGATCGGGTCGAGGCGCTGGGCCCAGGCTTGTTGATCTTCTGGTGTCTGGATCAGGTCGTTTCGGATTTCGATCAACACGTTAGGCCGGCCCGCCTTGAGCGCGTGCCGGTCAATCGCATCGCCGGGGAGGTGGCCGTTATAGGGTTCGTTGTCGCCAACGCACAGGTCGGTTTCCTGACGTAGTCGATCGATCAGCAGCTCCGCGAGCCTCGTGTCGAGATGGGAGTGCAAAATCCCGATCTGCCACGGGCGGGGCGGGCGGCCACGCAGTTGGGGTGTGAAGCTGTGAACCGCGCAAATCACCCGATCCTCTCGGGCCGCTGCCAGCGCCGCGTAGGCCGCGTGATAGGGGCGGTAGAGCCGGTTTAGGCGAAGCTCGAGGTCGTCGCGATCCGCGTTGCGGTTGGCGGGAATGATGGTTCCGTCATAGAGCCGCATGAGCAGGGTCGGGTCATCCTCTCCGCGGTTGGGATCGATGACGAGGCGCGAGAAACGCGACAGCACAGCTGGCGCATCCATCACCTCTGCCAAGGCCTCTGTCACGCCGGCGGCGCCAACATCATAGGCGATGTGGCGCGACATATCCTCGGCGCAAATGCCCAAGTCGCCACCATTGATCCATTCGGGGACACGATTGCTGGCGTGATCGCAGGTCAAGAGCCACCGCGAGTTGCGGGTCTCTCCCAAAACCTCGTAGGATTCATTTTGCATGCGGCGGTTTGCCCCTGTCGTCTAGTTTTGGCTGCAAATAGGCTAGTTGCCGAGCGAAGGGAATTGCGCAATAAGGGCGCCAAAGGCAATGTTAGCGTTAACAGCGCTGGCCAGAAAAGAACAAGGACCCGTCCAATGAGACGTCATCGCAAAGTTAAGATCGTTGCCACCCTAGGCCCGGCGTCCAATGATTACGAAATGATCCGCGCCCTTTTCGAGGCTGGAGCTGATGTGTTCCGCCTAAATATGAGCCACGGTGATCATTCCGAAATCGCCGCCCGCCACGCGATCATCCGCAAGGTCGAGAAAGATCTCGGCTCGCCGATTGCCATTCTGGCCGACCTGCAGGGGCCGAAGCTTCGCGTCGGCACCTTTGCCAACGGCGAGGAAGAGCTGGTGGTCGGTCAGGCCTTCCGTCTCGACCTCAAGGACGAGCCGGGCAGCAACAAGCGAGTTCTCCTGCCGCATAAGGAAATCTTTGACGCGCTCGAGCCGGGTGCGACGCTTTTGGTGAACGACGGCAAGATCCGGCTCCGCGTGAAAGACTGCGGTCGCGATTTTGCAGATTGTGTGGTCGAGGTTGGCGGCACCATTTCCAATCGCAAAGGCGTTAACGTTCCGGACGTGGTTCTGCCGCTCGCGGCCCTTTCAGCCAAAGACCGCAAAGACCTCGAGTTTGTCTGCGAGTTGGGCGTCGATTGGCTGGCGCTGTCCTTTGTTCAGCGTCCGGCGGACGTGGAAGAAGCGCGGGGCCTCGCCAAGGGCCGCGCTGCGATCCTGTCGAAGATTGAAAAGCCGGCGGCTGTGAGAGCCTTCGACGAGATTCTCGCGGCCTCTGACGGCATCATGGTGGCGCGGGGCGATCTGGGGGTCGAACTGCCGGTTCAAAACGTGCCGCCGATCCAGAAACAGTTGGTCCGCAAGTGCCGCGAGGCTGCGAAGCCTGTGATCGTGGCGACCCAGATGCTCGAGTCGATGATCGAAAGCCCGATGCCCACCCGTGCCGAGGTTTCGGATGTGGCGACGGCCATCTACGAAGGCGCCGATGCGATCATGCTCTCGGCGGAAAGCGCCGCCGGCGATTTTCCGGTCGAGGCTGTGACGACGATGGCCAATGTGGCGAAAGAGGTTGAAAGCGATCCGACCTATACAGAGATCATCGAAGCCAGCCGCAAGGCCAAGCGCATGAGCGTTGCCGATGGTATCGTCGCCGCCGCGCGCGAGATTGCCGAAACGACTAACATCAAAGCCATCGCCTGTTTTACGCAGTCGGGCACAACGGCGCTTTTGGTAGCACGCGAGCGGCCGCGTGTGCCGATCATTGCCCTGACCTCGATCGAAAAGACAGCGCGCCGCCTTTGCCTAAGCTGGGGAACAAGCTGTGTGATCACCGAAAATGTTGATCGCTTCAAGTCGGCGGTTGTGAATGCGGTGCGTGCGGCCAAGGCCGAAGGGCTTGCTACTGATACCGATATGATCGTTGTCACCGCTGGCGTGCCCTTCAACACGCCCGGCTCGACCAACATCCTGCGGGTCGCTCCGTGCGATGAACGTTTGATCTATAGCTCGCATCACGACTAGGATTGCCCCACCTGCAAAGGGAGGGGATCTTATGGATCCAGACCTGTTTTTCGTGATCGGCATTATTGTTGCCGGCCTGGCAGCGCCGTCGATCGTGAGCGCCTTTACCGAAGGTCGGGGCCCTCGTATGGCGGTGGCTCTTTTGGTGATCGGAGGCGGGATGGTGGCCTATGCGATAAACGCGAGGCCCAATGCCTATGGTTTCGATACGATTCCGGATGTTTTCGTCCGCGTGATTGCGCAGTACCTCAACTAAAGGCCTTGCCAATACCAACGTGCCCGCCTATACGGCGCGCTCAACCCGCGGGACCGGCCAAAGTGGCATGCCGAGTCGCGCGTACGACCAACTCGAAAGAGGAGATGGAAATGCCCAAGATGAAGACCAAGTCGAGCGCCAAAAAGCGCTTCAAGATGACGGCCACCGGCAAGGTGAAGACCGCTCAGGCCGGCAAGCGCCACGGCATGATCAAGCGCACCACCAAATTCATCCGTGATGCTCGTGGGACCACGACTCTCTCCGCGCCCGACGCGAAGATCGTCAAGTCCTACATGCCCTACGACCGCTAAGGAGGCCAGACGATGTCCCGTACCAAAGGTGGAACCGTCACCCATCGCCGGCACAAGAAGATTCTTGACGCCGCCAAAGGTTATTACGATCGCCGCTCGCGCACCTTCAAGGTTGCCAAGCAGGCTGTCGACAAGGCCAACCAATATGCGACCCGCGACCGTAAGGTCCGCAAGCGGAACTTCCGCGCCCTGTGGATCCAGCGCATCAACGCCGGTGTTCGCTCGGTCGATGAAACCATGACCTATTCGCGTTTCATCAACGGCCTCTCGCTCGCTGGCATCGAGGTGGACCGCAAGGTTCTCGCCGATCTCGCCGTGCACGAGCCCGAAGCGTTTAGCGCCATCGTCGCCAAGGCGAAGGCCGCGCTCGCGTAACTCCGGACAGGAGTGAAAGTATCGAAGCCGCGGACCCTCGCTGGGGTTCGCGGCTTTTTGCATGACAGGGGCCCCGACAGCTTGCGGGGCGGGGCGCGGTTGGATAGCACCGCACCAAGACACACAAGGACGCCCGACAGATGGACGATCTCAAAAGCAAATACCTCGGCCTGATCGCCGCCGCCGCCGACGAGGCCGCCATCGAAGATGTGCGCGTGGGTGCGCTGGGCAAGAAAGGCGAGATCAGCCTCAAGATGCGCGAGCTGGGCGGCATGAGCCCCGAAGAGCGGCAGGTCGCTGGCCCCGCCTTGAATGCGCTCAAAGACGAGATCAACAGCGCGCTGGCCGCCAAGAAAGCCGCGCTGGCCGATGCGGCGCTCGACGAGCGGCTGCGCGGCGAATGGCTTGATGTGACCCTGCCGGGCCGCAATCGCCGCACTGGCTCGATCCACCCGATCAGTCAGGTGACCGAAGAGGTCACCGCGATCTTCGCCGATATGGGCTTTGCCGTGGCCGAAGGCCCCCAGATCGACAGCGACTGGTATAACTTTGACGCGCTCAACATCCCCGGCCACCATCCGGCCCGCGCCGAGATGGATACCTTCTATATGCACCGCGCCGAGGGCGATAACCGCCCGCCGCACGTCCTTCGGACCCACACCTCGCCGGTCCAGATCCGCACCATGGAAAAGCACGGCGCGCCCATTCGCATCATCGCGCCCGGCCGCGTCTATCGCGCCGATTACGACCAGACCCACACGCCGATGTTCCATCAGGTCGAAGGCCTTGCCATCGACAAGGATATCTCGATGGCCAACCTCAAATGGTGCCTCGAGGAATTCGTGAAGGCCTATTTCGAGGTCGACCACGTCGATCTGCGCTTCCGCGCCTCGCATTTCCCCTTTACCGAGCCCTCGGCCGAGGTCGATATCCGCTGCTCGTGGGAGGGCGGCACGCTCAAAGTTGGCGAGGGCGACGACTGGCTCGAAATCCTCGGCTCGGGGATGGTCCATCCCAAGGTTCTGCAGAACGCGGGTGTTGATCCGAATGAATGGCAGGGCTTTGCCTTTGGCATGGGCATCGACCGGATCGCCATGCT
>JBFEXG010000191.1:0-4864 GCA_041546005.1 Paracoccaceae bacterium | reverse complement strand
CGCTGGCGGGGCCTATGCGGCGCTGGTCTCGGGCGGATTCACCGCCTTTACCGCAAGCGTCGCCGCCTCGCTCGGCTTCGACGAGAACCGCGCCAACACGCTTCTTGCGGAGGGTGGGCAGCTGACCGGCAAGGTCGCCATGCCGATCCTCGGGCGCGAGGCCAAGGTGCAGGCGCTGCATGAGATCACCACGCGGCTCGGCCTTGCCGCGTCAGACGTTCTGGCGGTGGGCGATGGGGCCAACGACCTCGGAATGCTCGGCCTTGCCGGAACCGGCGTGGCGCTGCACGCCAAGCCTTCGGTTCAAGCTCAGTGTGATATCCGTATCAATCACGGCGATCTGACAGCGCTCCTCTATATCCAAGGCTACGCGCGGTCCGAGTTCGCCGCCTAGGCCAGCGCCGCCGCTGGCCTGACCCCCGCCGCATGGATGCCACGCCGGTTGTGGATCGGCGCGTGGATGCGAGCGCGGGCGGCGGGGTGCTGCGGGTCGAGAACGCCCACGCGCACCAGAAGCGCGGCCATCACGCATTCACTGGCGCGGGTCGCGCCGTCTGCGATCTTGAGGGCGATGCCGATCTTCTTCTCGGGCACCATCGCGACGAAAACGCCCTCGGCCCCCGTCTTGATCGACACCCGCCCATCCATTGCGCGCATGAGCTCGGTGCAGGCGCGGCCTTCTCCAGCCACCAGCTCGGGGTGCTTGCGCATCGCCTCTGCGAGCCGCGCGGCGGCCTTGGAGCGCACGTCGTTCCGCTCGTGGGCAGAGGCGTAGAAGGCCATTGCGCGGCCAAGGCCGTGCAGGCTCATCGCGAAATTCGGGGCCGAGCATCCGTCAATGCCATAGCCCGCGGTCTCTTCACCCGTGAGGCTCTCGGTCGCCTCGCGCACCATCATCTGGATGGGATGAGCCGGATCGACATACTCGGCATCGCCGCCGATATGCTTGTTGAGCGTGAGAAAGCCCGAGTGCTTGCCTGAGCAGTTGTTGTGGACCTGACAGACCGGATCACCCGAGCAGGTCATCTCGTCGCGGTATTCCTGATCGCGCGATGGTTCGGGGCCGCAGCGCAGGGCATCGTCGGTCAGGCCGAGATCCTTGAGCCAACGGTTCACATGAGCGACATGAAGCTTCGCCCCCTGATGGCTCGCGCAGGCCAGCGCGAGCTGGCTCGATGTCAGGCCAAAGGCATCCGCCGCGCCGCTTTCAATGAGTGGGATCGCCTGCAGCATCTTCGAAGAGGAGCGCGGAAAGATCACCGTCTCTGGTGCGCCCCATGCCTCAAGAATCTCGCCGTTCTCGCCCACGATCACCGCATGTCCGCGATGAACGCTTTCGAGAAGATCACCCCGCCAGGTTTCGACAAGTTCAACAGCGCCATTCATGGGTCTTTGGTTCCTTCGTTTGGCGGTATTCCGCGCAGGTTTGTGGTCCATTGGGGCTTTCCCACTGGGCCCGTTTCTTGTTATCTCTAGCGGTATCGGGTTGAAAACCGCCCTGCCAGTCAAAAGATGCCAAAGAATGCATCCGGGCCCAGGGCGAAAGAGGCAAGCACAGCTGGAGGCTGTCATATGAAATTAGTATTTGCGGGCGTGGTGGCACTGAGTGCTGCGCTAGGCTGGTCGGGCGCGGCCATTGCACAGGAATCGTCGAACAGGGTTCAGGCCAATTCGGACTGGAGCGTCTTCGTCGAGAGCAATCCAAAGGAATGCTGGGCGGTCTCGGCGCCCAAGGAAACGGTCAACACACGCGATGGCAACGTCGTCTCGGTCCGCCGTGGCGATATCCTGCTTTTCGTCTTCTATCGCCCCGGCGAAGGCGTGAACGGGCAGTTGGCCTTCACTGGCGGTTATCCCTTTGCGGGCGGCTCGACCGTCGATCTTGATGTGGACGGCACCAAATTTGCGTTCTTCACCGAAGGCGAATGGGCATGGGCGGCCAAGCCCGAGGACGATGCCGCCATTGTCGCTGCTATGAAGAAGGGGTCTTCGGCCACGCTCGTCGCCCGTTCGGGCCGCGGCACTGTTACCACCGACAAATTCTCGCTCAGCGGCTTTACCGCCGCGGTCACCGAAGCAGAGAACCGCTGCAAGTAACGACTATTCGGGTCGGATTCCTTTTGAAACCGGCCCGATTTCCTATATGAGGCCGGTCTGATCCTTGAATCGAGCCTGCCATGACCGCGACCGCACCCATCACGCAAGACGTTCTGACCATTCCGCGCAAAGCGCCGGAAGGGGCCAAGAACCTTGTCGGCATGACACGCGAGGCGATGCGCGAGGCGCTGATTGCCGCTGGCACGCCTGAAAAGCAGGCCAAGATGCGGACCAACCAGCTCTGGCAGTGGGTCTATCACTGGGGCGTGCGCGATTTCGACCAGATGACCAATCTGGCGAAGGATTATCGCACACTTCTGGCCGAGAACTTCGTGATCGAGCTGCCCGAGGTTGTGACCAAGCAGGTCTCGGCCGATGGTACACGCAAATATCTAGTGCGGATTGCCGGCGGGCACGAGGTCGAGATCGTCTATATCCCCGAGGAAGATCGCGGCACGCTGTGCATCTCGTCGCAGGTTGGCTGCACGCTCACCTGTTCGTTCTGCCATACCGGCACCCAGAAACTCGTACGCAACCTCACCACATCGGAGATCATCGGTCAGGTCATGCTGGCCCGCGATGACCTTGGCGAATGGCCGGTGCCGGGTGCGCCGAAGGACGAGACTCGGCTTTTGTCGAACATCGTGCTGATGGGCATGGGCGAGCCACTCTATAATTTCGAGAACGTGCGCGACGCGATGAAGATCGCGATGGATGGTGAAGGCATCGCGCTGGGCCGTCGCCGCATCACGCTTTCGACCTCGGGCGTTGTCCCCGAGATCGCCCGGACCGCGAACGAGATCGGCTGCCTTCTGGCCGTCTCGTTCCACGCCACCACTGATGCGGTGCGCGACGTGCTCGTGCCGGTGAACAAGAAATGGAACATCGAGACCTTGCTCGGCGCCTTGCGGGAATACCCCAAGGCCACGAACAGCGAGCGGATCACCTTCGAATACGTCATGCTCAAGGGTGTGAACGATAGCGATGAAGACGCGCACCGGCTGGTGAAGCTGCTCGACGGCATTCCCGCCAAGGTCAACCTGATCCCCTTCAACGAATGGCCCGGTGCGCCTTATGAGCGCTCGTCCAACAACCGCATCCGCGCTTTTGCGACGATCCTGATGAACGCAGGCTACGCCAGCCCGATCCGCACCCCGCGCGGCGAGGATATCATGGCCGCCTGCGGCCAGCTCAAATCCGCCACCGAACGCGCCCGCAAATCCAAGCGCGAGATCGAGGCGGAAGCCGGGCTTTAGCCCTTCTATGCGATTCGGGCTGGCGCTCGAATTTCATAATCCAAGCCCGTGGCTCTCCAACTATGGTTGGAAGCCGCAGCAATTTGGGCTCTTGTCTGACAAGACGGCTGCCGTCTGCGATCCAACTTTGGGTGTATAGGCCGCCGGCAGAGGTGAATGCCCTCTCGGCATTTCGTCGGAAATCTCTAGAACCAAGGGTGCAGGATCGCCGTTTCGAACTAGCGGCCGATATCTCTTCCGCGCCCCGGCGGCGACATTTGGGTCATCGAAACGGTCACTCGATGATCCAAAATACGAAAGGAAACTATATGACACATCCCCTCGCTAAGGCGCTTACCGCCCTTCCGCTTGTCCTTGCCCTCGGCGTTGCAATGCCCACAGTGTCTCAAGCCCAAGATGCTACGTCCGTGGCTAGCGCAGAAGCAGAAGCCTCCATCGACCTCGATGCGGTGATCGAATTCGCAGGTGAACAAGTGGGTGCTGTAGTCGCCGAATTCCAAGCGCTCGGGTATCAAGTTGTTGAGATGTCTCGCACGCTTCTAGGGCGCATCAAGCTGACTATGGCAAACGCGTTTGAGCTGCGCCAGATCGTGGTAAGCCGCTCGACAGGCGAGATCATGTATGATGCAGTCTTGGAAACAGAAGGCGATGCAAATGTCGCGGCAAGCGCCAAGAGCAACACTTCGATCTCCATCGGGGTTGGCGGGTCTGATGGCGGGGTTTCCGCCAGCGGCAGTGTCGGAGTGGGCATTGGCCTTGGCAACTAAAGAATGTCGCTCTGCTCTGTCACAGTGCAGAGCGACCCTCTTGGGAACAGAATATGATGCCGATGCAAAAGCTTCCCGGTCTCTTCGCGCTCTATGCATTGCTTGCGCTTCAGATCATCGGTTCGGCCTTCTTCATGTGGAGCCTCTGGTCCGAAATCCTCGGGTTTCGACATGAGGCTCTGCCTTGGGAATACCAAGAATTGATCCAGATGCTCGCCAGTCTCGCGATGGCTCTCGGGGCGGCAGTTGGGGTCGGATATGTGCGGTCCACGCACCGTAGGCTGGATCGGGTAAACATTCAGATGAAGGCATTGGCCGGACAATTTCACGAGCATGTCGCTGTGCAATTCGACCATTGGGGCCTTTCGAAATCCGAGCAGACGATTGCGACCTACACGATGAAAGGCTTTTCAAACGCCGAAATCGCCAAGCTGCGCGGCACAAGTGAATCCACAATCAAAAGCCAGTTGAATGCGATCTATCGCAAGACGGGCCTCTCCAACCGTCAGCAATTGACGACTTTTTTCGTTGAAGAGCTTCTCCAGAACTTCGGATCAGGTGCCAGCGAAAGCTAACGAATAGCTTTCTGCAATTCCAGAAGGATCGTCAGCGCCTCGGTCGCGCGATCCGACGGGACAAACACATGGTCGTGGTGATGGGCCGCGACCATGTTGCAGGCGATGCCTTCCTCGGCCAAGGCGGATGCCACGGCGGCGGTCAGGCCCACACCCTCAAGATCGGAAT
>JBFEXG010000222.1:0-4185 GCA_041546005.1 Paracoccaceae bacterium | reverse complement strand
GCACCGATCCATGGTCCGGTGCGTCCTTTTGCCGTTCCAAACCCTGCATGAGACCGAGACCCGCCATGATCCAGCCCCTTCTCGATGCGCTCGCCGAGCGCGGATACGACACCATGACCGCCGTTCAGGAGGCCGTGACCAAGCCCGAACTGGCGGGGGCGGATCTGCTCGTTTCGGCGCAGACCGGATCGGGCAAGACGGTGGGCTTTGGCCTTGCCATTGGCGACACTCTGCTGGCGGGCGAAGAGCGCCTCGGGCCGGCGGGTGCACCGCTCGCCTTGATCGTCGCGCCGACCCGCGAATTGGCGCTTCAGGTCATGCGCGAGCTTGGCTGGCTTTATGCCAAAACAGGCGCTGTCGTTGCTTCTTGCGTTGGCGGCACCGATATGCGCGATGAGCGTCGCGCGCTCGACCGTGGCGCGCATCTTGTCGTCGGCACCCCCGGCCGCCTGCGCGACCATATCCAGCGCGGCTCGCTGCAGATGGGATCGCTGCGGGCCATCGTCCTTGACGAGGCCGACGAGATGCTCGACCTCGGCTTCAGAGAAGACCTCGAGTTTATGCTGGCCGAAGCCCCCGAGGATCGCCGCACTCTGATGTTCTCGGCCACCGTGCCGCCCGCTATTGCCCGCCTTGCCACCCAGTATCAGCGCGACGCCGTTCGCGTTCAGACCACCTCGAGCCGTGAACAGCACGCCGACATCGCCTATCAGGCGCTGACCGTCTCGCCCATCGACGCCGAGCACGCGATCATCAACACGCTGCTTTACCACGACAGCCAGAACGCCATCGTCTTTTGCAATACCCGCGCGGCGGTGACCCACCTGACCGCCCGCCTGTCGAACCGTGGCTTCCATGTGGTCGCCCTCTCGGGCGAGCTGACCCAAAAGGAACGCACCCACGCCCTGCAAGCGATGCGCGATGGCCGTGCCCGCGTTTGCGTGGCGACCGACGTTGCCGCCCGTGGCATCGACCTGCCGAACCTCGAGCTGGTGATCCACGCCGAGCTTCCGTCGAATGGCGAGACGCTCCTGCACCGTTCGGGCCGCACCGGCCGCGCCGGTCGCAAGGGCGTCAGCGCCCTGATCGTGACCCCCAAGCTGCGCAACAAGGCCGATCGCCTGTTGAAAACCGCCCGTGTGGTGGCCGACTGGCGCCTTGCCGCCACCGCCGACGAGATCGCCGCGCAGGAGCAAGAGCGTCTGCTCAACGATCCGGTCTGGACCGAAGCGGTTTCCGAAGAGGATGCCGCCTTCGTCGCAGAACTTGCCAAAGCCCATAGCGCCGAGCGCATCGCCGCGGCCTATCTCAAGCTCTACAAATCGCGCCGTTCGGCCCCCGAAGAGCTGGCCCCCGTCGACACCCCCGCGCCCCGCAAGGAAAAGCAGGAATTCGGGCCCAGCCGCTGGTTCTCGCTTTCGGTCGGTCGCGACGCCAAAGCCGAGGCGCGCTGGCTCTTGCCGATGCTGTGCAAGGCCGGTGGCCTCGACAAGACCGCCATCGGCGCGATCCGCATCCGGGATAGCGAGAGCTTTGTCGAGATCGCCGAAGGCGCGGCCGACCGTTTCGTGGCTTCCATCGGTGCAGGCATGACGCTGGAAGACGGGATCGCCGTCACCGCACTCGACGCCGCGCCCGATTTCGGCCCCGCCAAGCCCCGCGCCCCGCGCGCACCGCGTGAGGATCGTGGCCCCCGTGAGGATCGGCCTGCCCGCAAGCCGCGTGAGGACCATAAGCCGCGTGAAGGCTACAAACCCCGTGAAGACTACAAGCCCCGCGAGGATCGCCCCGCTCGTGCTGAGCGCCCCGCGCCTCTCGAGACCGAGGCGGCGACAGAGCCGCGCCCTGAGCGCAAGCCGCGCCACAAGGCCTCGGATCGTCCGGCGGCCAAACCGGTCTGGAAGAAGCCCGAGGGCAAGGAAGACCGCCCGCGCCGTGAGCGTGATGACAGCAAGCCCTACGAGAAGCGCGGCCCGAAGCCAGATCGCAAGCCCTATGAGAGGGCGGAGCGGAAGCCGTACGACAAGGCCGAGCGGAAACCCTACGAGAAGTCTGAGCGGAAGCCTTACGACAAGGCCGAGCGCAAGCCCTACGAGAAGGCTGAGCGCAAGCCCTACGACAAGGAGGGCCGCAAGCCCTACGAAAAGTCGGATCGCAAGCCCTATGCCAAGTCCGAGGGCAAACCCGACCGCAAGGGCGACTTCACACCCAAGGACAAGCCCGCCAAGCCCAACCGCGCGGCGGATGCCTCCAAGCGCTTTACCCCGCCGGGTGTGAAGACCTCGCCGCGCAAGCCGGGCGGCACTGATACGCCGCGCCGCAAGAAGCCCTGACCCGCCGTCAGGCGGCGCGCAGCCCAAGTAGCTTGCGCGCCTCTTGCCACGAGGCAATCGGGCGCTCGTGCTTCTCCGCGATTTCGACCGTCCGCCGCACCAGCGCGGCGTTCGACGGGGCTAGCGTGTTGCGATCGAGCCGGACGTTATCCTCAAGACCCGTACGGGCGTGCCCGCCGGCCGCGATTGCCCATTCGTTGAGGACGATCTGGTTCGGTCCAATCCCCGCCGCGCACCACGGCGCGCCGGGGAAGAGGCGGTGGACGGTCTCGACGTAGAAATCGAACACAAATTTGTCCGCCGGCATGGCGTTCTTCACGCCCATGACAAACTGGACATAAGGCGTGCCCCTGATCTGCCCCTTTTGGTGCATCTCGGCCGCCTTGAGGATGTGGCTCAGGTCGAAGGCCTCGATCTCGGGCTTGACGTCATAGGTGATCATTTCGGTGGCGAGCCAATCTACAAGATCGGGCGGGTTCTCATAGACACGTGTCGGGAAATTGTTCGAGCCCACCGAAAGCGAGGCCATGTCGGGCCGCAAGGGCAGCATCCCGCCCCGCGCCAACCCCGCGCCCGAGCGACCTCCGGTCGAAAGCTGGATGATCATGCCGGGACAGTGCTTTTCGAGCCCTTCCTTAAGGCGGGCAAAACGTTCGGGGTCCGAGGTCGGCTTGCCTTCAGCGTCGCGCACATGGCAATGGGCGATGGTTGCGCCCGCCTCAAAAGCCTCCTGCGTGCTTTCGATCTGTTCCTCGACCGTGATCGGAACCGCCGGGTTATTCTCCTTGGTCGGCAGGGAGCCGGTGATGGCGACACATATGATCAGAGGTTCGGTCATTGGAAGGCCTTTCAATTCCATTTGGCGGCCGACATATCGGCGCCACCCGCGCCCGTTCATGGCGCGGGCCCAAGGTTATCGCCAAAGACTAGCGCGGCAAAGCGAAGGCGCACAAGGCGCCCTCGGGTTGGGTTCACATAGGCAGGTTAGGCCGCCGTCACCCTCACAGCGGCAAACTTGAACTCGGGGATCTTGCCATAGGGATCAAGGGCCGGGTTGGTCAGCACGTTGGCCGCTGCTTCGACATAGGCAAAAGGCACAAAGACCATATCCCGCGCCACCGCCCTGTCGGCCCGCGCCAGCATGGTGATCGTGCCGCGCCGCGTCTCGAGCCGGACCATGCCGCCGGGCGTCACGCCCAGATCCCTGAGCGTGTCGGGATGCAGCGAGCAGTTGGCCTCGGGCTCGATCGCGTCGAGCACGTTCGAGCGGCGGGTCATCGAGCCGGTGTGCCAGTGTTCAAGCTGGCGGCCGGTGGTGACGACCATCGGGTAATCGGCGTCCGGCGTCTCGTCGGGCGAGATGACCGAGGCGGGGGCAAAGCGCGCGCGGCCTTCGGCACGCGGGAAGCCATCGGCAAAAACGATCGCCTGCCCCGGATCGCTGGGCGAGAGGCTCGGATAGGTGACCGCGTTCTCGGCCTCGAGCCGCTCCCATGTGATGTTGTCGAGCGACTTCATGGTGAGCTTCATTTCGGCAAACACATCCGCCGGGTTGGCGTATTTCCAGCCAAGGCCGAGCCGGTTGGCGAGATCGACCGTGATCGCCCAATCCTCGCGCGCCTCGCCCGGCGGCGTGACAGCGGGGCGGCCCATCTGCACCTGCCGGTTGGTGTTGGTGACAGTGCCCGATTTCTCATAGAAGGCAGCGGCGGGCAGGATCACATCGGCGTAATTCGCGGTTTCCGTGAGGAAAATGTCCTGCACGACGAGGTGCTCAAGGCTCGCCAGGGCCTCGCGGGCGTGGGTCACGTCGGGGTCGGACATGGCGGGGTTTTCGCCAAGGATATACATC
>JBFEXG010000300.1:0-2969 GCA_041546005.1 Paracoccaceae bacterium | reverse complement strand
GCCGAAGAGGCCAAGGTCATGGGCCCGTGGGTCAAACTTGCGGGCCACCTTGGCAATTTTATCGGCCAGATGACTGACGAGCCGATTACCGCGATCAACATCCTCTATGATGGTGTTGTATCGTCGATGAACCTCGCCGCCCTGAATTGCGCCGCGATCGCCGGGATCATGAAAAAGGCCAACCCCGATGTGAACATGGTCAGCGCGCCGGTCATCGCCAAGGAGCGCGGGATTAAGGTCTCGACGACCAATCAGGATCAGTCGGGTGCCTTCGAGGGCTATATCAAGGTCACGGTTGTCACGCCGCACCGCGAGCGGTCGATCGCTGGCACGGTCTTCAGCGATGGCAAGCCGCGCTTCATCCAGATTAAGGGCATCAACATCGACGCCGAGATTGGGGAGAACATGCTCTACACCACCAACGAGGACGTGCCGGGCATCATCGGCACGCTCGGCGCGACGCTGGGCAAGAACGGCGTCAATATCGCCAACTTTACTCTCGGCCGTGCGGCCCGTGGCGGCGAGGCCATCGCGCTGCTCTACGTCGACGAGCCGCTCCCGGCCAAAGCTCTGGCCGATCTCAACGCGACCGGCCTCTTCAAACAGGTCAAGCCGCTCACCTTCGATGTGAACTGAGCCGAGATATGCTTGGTGAAGACGCCGCCGGCCCTGTTGGCGGCGTCTTTCTTTTTGGCAGGCTCCAACTGACCGAAACTGTCCTCCTTTGGTCGCAAATCGTCCAGACTGCAAATCGATGTCGGCAGAAATCTCGCGGAAAGACAGCTCTGCGAGGCCGCCATGCTTGCTCTTTCTCCGATCTCGGTTCTGGCCCGCGAAATGGCGGCGATCTTCGCCACTGAAGGTCGCGACGATGCGGACCACACCGGTATCGAGCTGACCACCGGCCTCTGGCCCGAGGGCCTTGTCCACATTCCGATGGCCCTAGAAGCCGAAATGCGGGCATGCCTCGCCACATCGGCCCATCCCTGTGCTGCCGCAATCGAAGCGGCCATCCCGATGACACCCTGGGGCACCAACCCTGTCGAAGACCGGATGCTCGACAAGGAAGCCGCGATGATCGCCGTGGCGACCCTCCTCGATCCCGAGGGGCCGATGATATCGCCGCGCTATCGTTCGGGCCTCCTCTTTCAACGGCCCGGCACCTATTACCGCCTGCACAACCACGACGCCGTCGAAACCTACGCGATCGTCGCGGGTTCGGCCGACTGGATCGCCGGAGACGACCGGCGCATCCGCACGGCTGGCGACGTGATCCACCACCCCTCGCGACTGCCCCACGCCTTCCGCGCTGGCCCCGAGGGCTTTGTCGCCATCTGGCGCTGGAGCGGTGATATCAACAGCCACTCCTACACGTTCCTGCCCGATCCCGAAGCGGGCTGAGGGAACTTCGCCGTTTTACGCCCCCCGCGCCTGTGCTATGCGGCGCGGGACGAAAGGCGGCCCCCTCAATGATCTATGCAATCGGCGATATCCATGGCCAGCTTGGCCAGCTTGACGAGGCGCTGCGCCTGATCGAGCAGGATGGCGGCCGCGATGCTCGGGTCGTCTTTCTCGGCGACTATACCGATCGTGGCCCCGATAGCCGGGGCGTGATCGAGCGCCTGATCGAGGGTGTCGAGGCGGGCCGCAACTGGACCGTCCTACGCGGCAACCACGACCGGATGTTTGCCCGTTTCGTGCGCTATGGCTCTGCGACCGATGCCCGTGTGAGCTCGGGCAACACTTGGCTGCATCCCGCGCTCGGTGGCACGACGACCCTCGCGTCCTATGGCGTCTTCACCGAGGCCCTCTCAGGGCAAGACGAGATCGTTCAGGCGGCGCGCCGCGCCGTTCCCGAGGCACATCTGGATTTTCTCGACAGTCGCCCCCTCTGGCACGAGACCGACGCACAGATCTTTGTCCATGCCGGCATCCGCCCCGGGATCGAGATGGCAAAACAGGATGAAGACGACCTGATCTGGATCCGCAAAGACTGGCTCGACGATCCGCGTGATCATGGAAAGCTGATCGTACATGGCCACACGGCGCTTGATTTTCCCTGCCACTATGGCAATCGGCTCAATATCGATGGTGGCGCAGGCTTTGGCCGCCCGCTAATCCCGGCAGCAATCGATGGGCGCGATTGCTGGCTCCTCACTGGAAACGGGCGGGTGCAACTCATGCCCCTCGGCCAGTAGCGCGAGGGTTCGACCATGCCCCGCGAGTTCAAATCCCTAGCCGACCTGCTGAACCACGGCTTCGACACCGTGATCGACGTGCGCTCGCCCGCCGAATATGCCCTCGACCACATCCCCGGCGCGGTGAATATGCCAGCCCTGACGAACGAACAGCGGGCCGAGGTTGGCACGAAATACACACAGGTCAGCGCCTTCGAGGCCAAGAAGATCGGCGCGGCGATGGTGGCCCGCAATGCAGCGGATGCCATCGAACAGCACATGAAAGACCGCGACGGAAGCTGGCGGCCGCTTGTCTATTGCTGGCGCGGCGGCCAACGGTCAGGCAGCTTTTCCAGCATCCTCGCCCAGATCGGCTGGCGGACCGATACGATCAAAGGCGGCTATCAGGCCTTCCGGCGGCTTGTTCACAAGGTCGTCTATGACGATCCGCTGCCGCATCGCCTGATCCTGATCGACGGCTACACCGGCACCGCCAAGAGCGACATTCTCCGCCTTCTGCCCAGCCTCGGCGTGCAGATGCTCGATCTCGAGGGCCTCGCGCATCATCGCGGCTCGCTCCTTGGCGGGTTCAGTGACGATCAGCCAAGCCAGAAGGCCTTTGAAACCGCCGTCGCCTGTGCCCTTGTCGGGCTTGATCCGGCGCGACCGGTGGTGGTCGAGGCGGAAAGCAGCAAGATCGGCAAGCTGATCGTGCCGCCCTCGGTCTGGGCGGCGATGTGCGCCGCACCACGGATCGAGATCACCGCGCCGCTGGAGGCCCGAGCCGAATAT
>JBFEXG010000047.1:0-11789 GCA_041546005.1 Paracoccaceae bacterium | reverse complement strand
GCCGCGGCCGAGCCGGAAATGCTCTATGTCGAGGGCGAAGGCACCTTTGAATTCGAACGCACCGCGAGCCGTTTGCGCGAGATGCAGGCGGTTGATTGGGGTGTTGAACAGAAGCATCTGACGCACCCCTGAAAAACAGAAAGACGAGCCGCTCGCTCGCCTCTCCGCCCTGCCAAACTGCTCAGTCGCGCGATCTGGGGCCACGCTGACGCAAATCACTTGTCCGAATCTAATCGGATCACTGATTCGCGGTCAACTGGCATGATTCGCAGTAGGCAAATTTTCTGAGAGACGGGCCGCCCCGAAAAATTTGATCATTTTTATATGGCGCTGAGCATCCAATAGGATATGCTTGGTGCGTTCCGGCTGCCGCCTCATCCAGGCGCGCCCATGCTGGAGAGTTTTTCGGGCGCGAGGCGCCCAGATAGTCAAGGACAGCTGAGATGAAGAACGCCGATATTGCCAAGCGCCGCAATACTGCCATCGCCCGCGGCGTTGGCATGATGACCCAGATCTATGTGGAGCGTGCCGAGAACGCCGAAGTTTGGGACGTCGAAGGCAACCGCTACATCGATTTCGCCGCCGGTATCGCCGTGGTCAACACCGGCCACCGCCACCCCAAGGTGATCGACGCGGTGAAGAAGCAGCTCGACAGCTTCACCCACACGTGCCACCAGGTTCTCCCCTACGAGAACTATATCCAGTTGGCCGAGCGTCTGAACGCTTCGGTTCCGGGCGATTTCGAGAAGCGCACGATTTTCGTGACCACCGGCGCCGAGGCCGTCGAGAACTCGATCAAGATCGCCCGCGCCGCGACCGGCCGTAATGCCGTCATCGCCTTTGGCGGCGGCTTCCATGGCCGGACCTTCATGGGCATGGCGCTGACCGGCAAGGTTCAACCCTACAAGGCTGGATTCGGCACGATGATGCCCGATGTCTATCACGTTCCCTTCCCGGTCGAGCTGCATGGCGGATCGGTTGAGGCGTCGATGGGCGCGATCAACCAGCTGTTCAAAGCCGATCTCGATCCCTCGCGCGTGGCTGCGATCATCGTCGAGCCGGTGCAGGGCGAGGGCGGTTTCTATCCGGCCCAGACCGAGCTGATGCGCGCCGTTCGCAAGCTTTGTGACGAGCACGGCATCGTCATGATCGCCGACGAGGTCCAGACCGGCTTTGCCCGCACGGGCCGGATGTTTGCGATGAACCACCATGACGTCGCCGCCGACCTGACCACTATGGCCAAGGGCCTTGGCGGCGGCTTCCCGATTGCTGCCGTGACGGGGCGCGCCTCGATTATGGATGCGGCCAACCCCGGCGGTCTTGGTGGCACCTATGGCGGCAACCCGATCGGCATCGCCGCGGCCCATGCCGTGCTTGATGTGATCGAGGAAGAAGACCTTTGCAACCGTGCCAATGTTCTGGGCTCCAAGCTGCGCCAGCGGCTCGAAGCCCTGCGCGCCACCACCCCGCAGATCGCCGATGTGCGCGGCCCCGGCTTCATGGTCGCGGTCGAGTTCAACACCGCTGACGGCAAGGCGCCGGATGCGGGCTTTACCAACCGCGTGAAGGACGAGGCGCTCAAGCGCGGCCTGATCCTTCTGACCTGCGGTGTTTATGGCAACGTCGTGCGCTTCCTCGCGCCGATCACCATTCCCGACGCGCATTTCAACGAGGCGCTCGATATCCTCGAGGCTTCGGTCGAGGCCGCGAAAGCCGCCTGATCGGGTTGAAATGGAAAAGAACGCGGGCGCCTTCGGGCGCCCGTTTTCGTTCTAGTCGCCGTTTTCGCGCAGGACGTGACCGGCGAGATAGAGCGAGCCGCAGATGAGGATGCGAGCGTTCGGGTCTTTCTCGGTGATCGCGGTGATGGCCTCGTCCACCGACGCAGCGGTCGTCGCCTCAAAGCCCGCCTTGCGGGCCTCTTCGGCGGTCACCTCGGCTGGCAGGGTATTCGCCTCGCCGGGGATCGACAGCGCGGTGAGGCTTTTGGCGATCTTGCCGAGCGGCCGCAGATAGCCGCCGATATCCTTGGTGTTGAGCATCCCGCAGATGAGATGGATCGGCCGATCCGGCAGCGCCAAAAGGGTTTCGGCCAGCGCTCGCCCCGCATGGGGATTATGCCCGCCGTCGAGCCAAAGCTCGGCAGGTTTGGCCAGATCAACAAGGCTACCCGCCTTCATGTGCTGCATTCTCGCGGGCCAGAAGGCCTTGGTCACCGCCGCCTCGCAGGCTTCCTCGCCAAATCCCAAGACGCGCAGGGCGGCGATGGCGCCGCCCGCGTTCTGGATCTGGTGGGGCCCCGGCAGGTTGGGCAAGGGCAGATCAAGCAAACCGCGCTCGTCCTGATAGATCAGGCGGCCACGCTCGGTGCTGACATGGTAGTGCTGACCATAGGCATAGAGCGCCGCGCTGTTCCGTGCGGCAACCCGTTCAATAACTTCGAGGCCCTCATCAAGCTGAGGCCCGACCACGCACGGAACACCGCGCTTGATGATCCCCGCCTTTTCGCCGGCAATCTCGGCCAGTGTCTCGCCGAGGTATTGCTGGTGGTCGAGGTCCACGGGAGTGATGATCGTCAGCGCGGGCTTGGCGATCACGTTGGTGGCGTCGAGCCGCCCGCCAAGGCCAACCTCTAGCAATGTGAAATCCGCCGGTGTCTCTGCAAAGGCCATGATCGCTGCGACTGTGGTGATCTCGAAATAGGTGATCGGATCGCTGCCATTCGCCTTGTAGGCGCGGTCGAGAACCTCGGTCAGCGCGGCCTCGGTGATCAACTCGCCCGCAAGCCGGATGCGTTCGTGAAACCGCGCAAGGTGCGGCGAGGTATAGGCGTGAACCTTCTTGCCCTCGGCCTCGAGCCCCGCGCGGATCATCGCTTGGGTCGAGCCCTTGCCGTTGGTTCCGGCCACATGGATCACCGGCGGCAGGCGGTCTTGCGGGTTGCCGACCTTCTCAAGAAGCCGCCAAACACGGTCGAGGGTCAAGTCGATGATCTTGGGGTGGAGCGCCATCATCCTTTGCAGGATGACATCAGAACCGGCTGTCACTTCTTCGCTGCCTCTTCCTCAGTCGTCTTGGCCTCGGCCTTCGCCGGAACGAGGTTCTCGGCCGCAGGAAGCGACAAGAGCATCCGCAGGATCGTGGTCAGTTCTTCCCGCATCTTGGTGCGCGGCGTCACGCGGTCGAGCATCCCGTGGTCGAGCAGATACTCGGCGCGCTGGAACCCTTCGGGGAGCTTTTCACGGATCGTTTGTTCGATCACGCGGGGGCCAGCGAAACAGATGAGCGCATTGGGTTCAGCAATCTGCACATCCCCCAGCATCGCGTAGGAGGCGGTCACGCCACCGGTCGTCGGGTGGGTCAGCACGACGATATAGGGCAGGCCCGCCTCTTTCAGCATCTCGACCGCCACCGTGGTGCGCGGCATCTGCATCAGCGACAGGATGCCTTCCTGCATCCTCGCGCCTCCGGCAGCGGAGAAGAGGATGAAGGGGCGGCGCAGCTCAACGGCCTTCTCGGCGCCAGCGATGATGGCGTTACCGACATACATCCCCATCGACCCGCCCATGAACGAGAAATCCTGAGCGGCGGCAACAACCGGCGTGCCGCCGATATCGCCCTCGGCCACCAGCATCGCTTCTTTCTCGCCCGTGGTCTTCTGGGCGGCCTTCATGCGGTCGGTGTATTTCTTCTGGTCGCGGAAATGGAGCGGATCGGCCAGCGGCTCGGGAACGGCGACCTCTTTGAACTCGCCACCATCGAACAGCGCCTTGAAGCGGTTGCGCGGCGTGATCGCCATGTGATGGCCGCAAGAAGTGCAGACGTTCAGATTGTCCGCCAATTCACGGTGGAACAGCATGGTTCCGCATTCATCGCACTTGGTCCAGAGGTTCTCGGGAACCTCACGGCGCGAGAAAAGCGAGTTAACCTTGGGGCGGACGTAGTTGGTGATCCAGTTCATTGCACCAGCCTTGGAAATCTGTTGATCCGAGATAAGCCGAGCGTTCGGGAATTGCAATCAACGCCTGAGCG
Source organism: Paracoccaceae bacterium (assembly GCA_041546005.1). Taxonomy (GTDB): domain Bacteria; phylum Pseudomonadota; class Alphaproteobacteria; order Rhodobacterales; family Rhodobacteraceae; genus RFZI01. Next base: position 7,757 of record JBFEXG010000047.1, on the reverse strand, counting down.
CAAGCCGTGCGGCAAGCCACGGGATGCCCGCGCCAAGAACGATCAGCGCGACCTGACTGATCCCCCACGGTGTGAAAAGTGCTTCTGGCCCGAGTGTAGAGAGATCAGTCTCGGGCGGATTGATAAGGATTAGGGCAAGGCCATTGGAGGTGCGCCCGTCAATTCCAATCAGCAAAATGGCAAAAAGGTTGTTCGCGAGGTGCAGCCCGATGGCCGGTCCCAGCGTGCCGTGCCGCGCGGTGATGTCGGCTGCGCTGAGGGCGAAAAGGGTCGCCCAAAGAGACCAGATGATCCCCTCGATCAGCGTTTCGGCGTTGAGGAAGTGGATCGAGCCAAAGGCCACGGCGGGGGCAATCATCCAAACCCGAGGCGATGACCAGCGCGCCGCCAGCTGCTGTTGGATATAGCCGCGAAAGAAAGCCTCTTCTGCCGTCACCTGAATGAGGATCGCAGGAAACGCTAGGGGCAGATACAGAAACCATGTCGCGAGTGGCCGGATCAGAGCGATTTCTTCTTCGCCTGGCCAAGGGGGCGCGGCCTGTATGACGACGACAACGAGCAATACCTTTACAAAGACGCTGCGAAAGCCTCCCAAGGCCAGATCGCGTGGCCCGAAGAGGCTCGAAAAGCTGCGCCCGTGCAGGCTCCAAACGACTAGGCCAAGAAGACCAAGCGACAGAGCGAAGCTGGCCAGCTGGACGATCAGGCCCGGTGCCGTGGTCCCCGTTGCCAACGCCCACGATGGCGGGACAAAGACCGAAAGCGCGAGTGGCGCCAGCGCAAAGCCGAAAATAACAGCGATGATTCCCAGAAAGGTCTTGCCAAGGCCGGTCTCGGTCCCGGCCAGCGCGGCGAAAGTGGAATGGGCGTCATAATCGCCGGGGGAATAAAGAAATCGCATGACGGGACCCTAGGCCGCAGCTTTCGCGGAGGCAATCGAGGCTAATGATCCTTGTCTGTGCGCATCCGGTCTTTTAGACCTGACCCGATAGTTTTCCGACAAGGACCACACCCATGACCCGCCGTTTCGATAAATCCAAGCTCCCGAGCCGCCATGTGACCGAAGGCCCCGCCCGTGCGCCGCACCGGTCCTATTATTATGCGATGGGCCTTGATGAGACGGATATTCATCAGCCGCTCATCGGTGTCGGCACCTGCTGGAACGAGGCCGCCCCCTGCAACATCGCGCTGAACCGTCAGGCTCAAGCGGTCAAGCTTGGCGTCAAGGCTGCCTCCGGCACCCCGCGCGAGTTTACCACCATCACCGTGACCGACGGCATCGCCATGGGCCACGAGGGGATGCGCTCCTCGCTCGCCAGCCGCGAAGCGATCGCCGACTCGGTCGAGCTGACGATGCGTGGCCATTGCTACGACGCGCTCGTCGGCCTTGCCGGTTGTGACAAATCCCTGCCGGGGATGATGATGGCGATGGTCCGCCTCAACGTCCCGTCAGTCTTCATCTATGGCGGGTCGATCCTTCCGGGCCGCCTCGATGGCAAGGACGTGACCGTTCAGGACGTGTTCGAAGCTGTGGGCAAGCATCAGGCCGGCAACTTCTCGGATGCCGAGCTTGCCATTCTCGAGCGCGTGGCCTGCCCCTCGGCGGGCGCCTGCGGCGGCCAGTTCACCGCCAACACCATGGCTTGCGTGTCGGAGGCCATCGGCCTTGCGCTTTTGAACTCCTCCGGCGCCCCGGCCCCCTACGAGAGCCGCGACCAATACGCCATCGCCTCGGGCGAGGCGGTGATGAACCTTCTTGAGAAGAACATCCGCGCCCGCGATGTCGTCACCCGCAAGAGCCTCGAGAACGCCGCGCGCGTTGTGGCTTGCACCGGCGGTTCGACCAACGCTGGCCTCCACCTGCCCGCCATCGCCCACGAGGCCGGAATCGATTTCAACCTCTTCGACGTCTGCGACATCTTCCGCGACACGCCCTATTTCGTTGATCTCAAGCCGGGCGGTCAGTTTGTCGCCAAGGATCTTTACGAGGTGGGTGGCGTTCCGGTCGTGATGAAAGAGCTGCGCAAGGCGGGGCTTCTGCACGAAGACTGCATGACCGCCTCGGGCCGCACCTTGGGCGAAGAGCTTGATCTTATCACCGCCGAAGCCGATGGCCGCGTCATCCACCCCGTCGCCACCCCGATCACCAAGACAGGTGGCGTTGTGGGCCTGAAGGGCAACCTCGCCCCCGAAGGCGCAATCGTGAAGGTTGCAGGCATGTCGGAGGCCGAGCAGGTTTTCACCGGAACCGCCCGCGTCTTCGAATGCGAAGAGGATGCCTTCGAGGCCGTGAAGGCCCGCAACTACAAGGAAGGCGAGGTCCTCGTCATCCGCAACGAGGGCCCCTCGGGCGGACCGGGTATGCGCGAAATGCTCGCCACCACCGCCGCGATTTCGGGGCAAGGCATGGGCAAGAAGGTCGCCCTCATCACCGACGGCCGCTTCTCGGGTGCAACCCGTGGCTTCTGCGTGGGTCACGTTGGCCCCGAGGCCGCTAAATGCGGCCCGATTGCGCTACTGAAAGACGGCGACAAGATCACCATCAACGCCATCACGGGCGAGATCAGCGTCGATCTGACCGATGACGAGCTGGCCGCCCGCAAGGCCGACTGGAAAGGCCCGCGCCCGACCAACTATGCCAGCGGTGCCCTTTGGAAATACGCCCAGCTCGTCGGCTCGACCGTCGACGGCGCCGTAACCCACCCCGGCGCCAAGGCCGAGACCCATATCTATATGGATCTCTAACGTGATCACCCGCCGCCGTCTGGCACTGGCCTGCGCCGTTCTGGCGCTCGCCGGATGCGAGCCAAGCGGCGGCGGGTTTTCCTTTCTATCATCCGCTTCGGGCCCGATCGTTACCCAGATGGAACTGCTGGACGGGGCCGTCGTGGTCGCCACACCAGCCGGATATTGTATCGACAGAAATGCGACGCGGGCCGATACGGGCTTTGCGGTCGAGGCGAGTTGCGCGCTTCTCGCCGGTGGCGGAACCGCACCGCGCCATGACGGGCTCATTACCGTTCAGATTGGAACAGCCGACAGCGCCCTCGTGACAGGTCAGGAGCGAACGCTTCGAAGCTTTCTCAAGAGCGATGAGGGCAAACAGCTTCTGGCAGGAGACGGCTCAGCGCGAGGGATATCTGTCGGCAAAACCGGCATCTGGGGCCACGTGGTCGAGGTCTATCTCAATTCCGCGCCCCAAGGGGGATTTGACGGGTTTCAACCAGTCGAATGGCGGGCCTTCTTCGATCTAAGGGGTCGCCTCGTGACGATCCGTCTGCGCGGCTATGATCGCGCGCCTCTCAGCTTTGAACAGGGGCAAGCCCTTTTGCGGGCGGCGATCGATGCTATGATCCAAGCCAATAGTGTTGTTGCGACACCCGAAACTGGGTAACTGTTTCTAAAACTGGCACAGAATAGCCTCCCGAACCGGATTGGTTCGCAAAGGCAGGGTCGACGAGGGAAGAGGCATGAAGGCGGAGCGGATTGGCTTGAACGGCAGGCTCTTGCAGCGGCTCACTCTGTCGCGCTGGACCGTTTGGGCGAGGCGAGCGGAAGAGGCGGACCTTTCCGAACTGCGCCGAATGCGCAACGCAGCGCGGCAGCTTCGACTTCAAATCGATCGTTTGCTGGCGATTGCCGACAATCGTTTGGCGCTGCCCCGCATCGGAACAGCAACCTTTCCCAAACCCAGCGGCACAGATTGGTCCTGGCGGCCGAACCTCTGGAACAGCCCAGTCCCCGTTTCGGGGATCGCGGCCATCGAGACCAAGGCCAAATTCGGTGACGAGGTCACCATCTTTCATGACTGCCGGGAAAGCGAGCTGACGCTTCGACAGGTCCGCAATAAGCGGGAAAGCGATCTGGCGCCCTATGGGCTGCGCATGGATGTGTTTGGCTTTGACGGTTCGTTTCTGTCACTGGCAATCGAGCTTCCAGACTCGGGCGCGCAGGGGCTTCACAGGCAGCACCTTCTTCGTGTCGACGCGAGGATCGAATGTGAAAGGCCGCTCGAGATCTTCGCGCGCCTCAATGTCCGCCATGGGCCGAATACCGAACAGTTCGTCCGCGAGCTCGAGCTCAGCGGCGGAGAGACGATGGTCGAATTCGATCTGGCTTTTTCCAAGCTCAATGAAAAGCGTGTCGAAGGCATGTGGCTCGACCTCATTTTCGACAATCCGGAGATGAGCCAGGTAACGATCCATGATCTTACCTTTTGCCGTCACCCGCGCGCTGGCCTTTAATCCAAGGAACCGACATGTCTCAGATGACCCTGACAGAAACACGCCTGATCGAAGGGGTCTGGGAGGCTGTGCTCAAGGCGTCCCGACAGGATACACCCACGCCAAGCCTGAAGGTGCATCATCACGACAAACCGATCGACGGCCTCTCCATGCGCGCTGGCGATGGGCCGGGGGTGTGGTTTCTGCGGTTCCCGATCCCGCCCGAGGTGATCTCGGATGGGGTCCAGACTTTTGTGATTTCCGATGCTGCGACCGACGCCGTTGTCGCGACCTTCTCGCTTTTGGCCGGGGACGTGCTCGATCACGACCTGAGGGCTGAAATCAGCCTCCTCAGGGCGGAACTCGACATGCTCAAACGCGCGTTTCGCCGCCATTGCGCCGAAACGGCGTGATCTCGGGCGGCGTTGACGTTGCGTTTGGGGTGACCTGCGGCGCGCGTTTCGCCAAGATCGCTGCGACTCACCGGAGACAACGATGACCGCCTATCCCCGAATGCTCGCTCCGCTCGATCTGGGCTTCACCACGCTCAAGAACCGCGTGCTGATGGGATCGATGCACACCAACCTTGAAGAAACCAAGGACTGGAACCGCGTGGCCGAATTCTATGCGGCACGGGCGCGGGGCGGCGTTGGGCTCATGGTCACGGGAGGGATGGCCCCCAACCGTGAGGGCGGAGTCTTTCCGGGCGCGGCGGGGCTTTTCTCCGATGTCGATATAGCCAACCACCGGATCGTGACGGATCGCGTCCATGATGCGGGCGGCAAAATCTGCATGCAGATCCTCCATGCGGGCCGCTATGCCTACGGCCCCGAGTGCGTTTCGGCCTCCGCAATTAAATCACCGATTTCGCCCTTTCCGCCGAAAGAGCTGGATGAAGAGGGCATTGAAAAGCAGATCAATGACATCGTCACTTCCGCTACCCGCGCCCGCGAGGCCGGCTATGACGGGGTCGAGATCATGGGCTCCGAGGGCTATTTCCTAAATCAGTTCCTTGTGACGCATACCAACAAGCGCACCGACCGCTGGGGCGGGTCCTACGAGAACCGGATGCGCCTGCCGGTCGAGGTTGTCCGCCGCGTGCGCGAGGCGGTTGGGTCTGAGTTCATCCTCATCTATCGCCTGTCGATGATTGATCTGGTGCCCAATGGCTCGACATGGGACGAGGTGGTGACGCTGGCCAAGGCTGTCGAGAAAGCCGGCGCCACGATCATCAATACCGGTATCGGCTGGCACGAGGCGCGCATTCCGACGATTGCTACGAGCGTGCCGCGCCGGGCGTTTTCGTGGGTGACGAAGAAGCTGATGGGCGAGGTCTCGATCCCGATCATCACCTCGAACCGGATCAACAACCCGCAAACGGCGGAAGATGTCTTGGCGGATGGCTGCGCCGATATGGTCAGCATGGCGCGGCCCTTCCTTGCCGACTCGGACTTCGTCGCCAAGGCCAAGGCGGGCAAGGCCGACCTCATCGCCCCCTGTATCGCCTGCAATCAGGCCTGCCTCGATCACACCTTCCAAGGCAAGATCAGCTCTTGCCTCGTCAATCCCCGCGCCTGTTTCGAGACCGAGCTTGTTGTCGCGAAGACCGACACGCCGCTGCGCGTTGCGGTCGTCGGGGCGGGCCCGGCTGGTATCTCAGCGGCGCTGACCGCGGCGGAGCGCGGCCACAAGGTCACACTCTTTGATCGCGCCAATGAGGTTGGCGGCCAGCTCAACATGGCCCGCAAAGTTCCGGGCAAGGAAGAGTTTGACGGCCTCGTCGATTATTTTGCGGCGTCGCTTGCTGCTTCGGACGTCGAGTTGAAACTTGGGACCGAGGCCGATGTCGACGCCCTGAAGGGTTTCAACCAGGTCATCATCGCCACCGGCGTGATCCCCCGTGATCCGGCCATTCCGGGGCAGGAGGGGCCGAACGTCTTGTCCTACATCGACGTCCTGCGCGGCAACGCGCCGGTTGGCAAGCGCGTCGCCGTGATTGGCGCGGGCGGGATCGGCTTTGACGTCGCCGAATTCCTCGTCACTGGAGACAGCCCGACCGAGAACCTTGCCGAATGGCTCGAGGAATGGGGTGTGGCCGATCCGGCCGAGGCGCGTGGCGGCATCAGCCCCGAAGGGCCCCAGCCGGAACCCGCGGTGCGGCAGGTCACGCTTCTCCAGCGCAAGGCCGAGAAACCGGGCCGCCGCCTTGGCAAGACCACCGGCTGGATCCATCGCGCGACGCTTCAGATGAAGGGCGTCAAGATGATCGGCGGTGTGAACTACGAGCGGATCGACGCTGCGGGCCTGCTCGTCAGCTTCGGCGAGGCGCGTGAGAACCCCACCCTGATTGAGGCCGACACGATCGTCCTTTGCGCCGGCCAGCTTTCGGAGCGCAGCCTAGCGGATGCCCTGATCGCCGAAGGGGTCGAGCCCATCGTCATCGGCGGCGCGGATGTGGCGGCAGAACTGGATGCCAAACGGGCGATTGATCAGGGTACGAGGGTCGCCGCGGCACTGTAGGCCACTGTTGCCGTGCCATGATCAGTCTTGGCAAATCCCCGATATTGTCAGGCTAGGGCCGCAGTCCTGCCCGATTTCGCCGTCACAAACTCTGTCAAGAAACGTCATCTTGCAGAGGAATCGGCATGGATCGCCTCACTGAAATGGAAGCCTTCGCCACCGTGGTGGATCAGGGTGGCTTCACCGACGCGGCTAAGAAGATGGGCATCTCCAAATCGGCGGTGTCCAAGCACGTCTCGGCCTTGGAGGCGCGCCTTGGCGCCCGCCTTCTCAACCGCACGACCCGCCGTGTCAGCCCCACCGAGATCGGGCTCGCCTATTACGACCGCGCCCGCCGAGTGTTGAATGACGCCGGCGAAGCCGACGCGCTTGTGACCTCGATGCAGTCCGCGCCCTCGGGGCTTTTGCGGATATCGGTCGCCACTGATTTTGGTGTGAACCACCTCTCGCCGGTTCTGGGCCAGTTCCTTCAGGAATTCCCCGAGATCACGGTGAACATGGTTCTCAACAACCGCTACGTTGAGCTGATTTCCGAAGGTTTTGATATGGCGATCCGGATTGGCGAGTTGGAAGACAGCACGCTCCGCGCCCGCAAGCTCACCGAGACGACGAAGAAGATGATCGCCTCACCGAGCTATTTCCAGCAGTATGGCCGGCCGGAAAAGATCGACGATCTCAATGAACACAAGCTCCTGCACTACTCCAACCAAGCCAATGGCGCGGTCTGGAAGATCACTGCGCCGTCGGGCGAAAAGCGCCAGGTGCGCACGGCAGGTTGGCTCACGGTGAATGATGGTCAGTCGCTGCTCAACGCCTGTATTTCGGGCCTCGGCATCGCCTACCTGCCCTCGTTCCTTTATGCCGACGCCATGGCCAAGGGCCTTGTGCAAGAAGCGATCCCCGATCTTCCGGTGGAAACCCAAGGCATCTATGCGGTCTATCCGCCGGGCCGGTTCACCCAGCCCAAGGTCCGCGCCTTCATCGATTTTCTTGTGCATTCCTTCGCCGACAAGG
>JBFEXG010000247.1:0-3797 GCA_041546005.1 Paracoccaceae bacterium | reverse complement strand
TGGACCGATGCCGCGGGAACGCCCGCCTCGTGCATCAGGCTCACCGCGAAATGGGCGATCAGCGGCGTCTGCTCGGCGGGCTTGGCGAGAACGGCGTTGCCAGCGGCAAGTGCTGCGGCGATCTGGCCGGTGAAGATGGCGAGCGGGAAGTTCCACGGGCTGATACAGGTCCAGATGCCGCGCGCGCTGAGGCTGTCGCCCACCGCCACGGCCTCGGCCGCGTAGTAGCGCAGAAAATCGACCGCCTCGCGCACTTCGTTGACCGCATCGCCGAGCGTCTTGCCCGCTTCGCGGGCGAGGATGCCGAAGATTTCGGTCGACTGAGCCTCATAGGCGTCGGCCACGGCATTGAGGATACGCGTCCGCTCGGCCACCGGCGCGGCCCAGGGCTGGGCGGCATCGAGCGCGGCGGCAATATCCTCGTGCGTGGCATTGGCGACGGTGCCGACCGAAAGTCCGGTCGCGGGATTGATCACCGGAACGGCCTTGTCACCGGCCTTCTTGCGCCCCGCGATCAGCGGCGTGGCGTGGCGGGCGGTGTCGCTGGCCTCACGGCCCTCATAAATCTTCGCAAGGGTCGGGGTGTGAGTGATGTCCCATCCCGCCGAATTGCGCCGCGAGGGAGCAAAAAGCGCGGGCGCTTTGGTGACGATGGCCTGATCCCGCAGCGCCGCGAAGGGGCAGGCGGCGACGGTCTCGGCGGGCACGGCTTCATCGACGATCTGGTTGACGAAGGACGAGTTGGCGCCGTTTTCCAGAAGCCGGCGCACGAGATAGGCCAAGAGGTCCTCATGCGCCCCAACCGGCGCATAGATCCGGCACCGAGTGCCTTCGGCCTTGTGGACGATATCGTGCAGCGTCTCGCCCATGCCATGCAGGCGCTGGAACTCATAGTCCTGCGCCGTCCGCCCCATGCCGCCCGCCATGTCGAGGATGGCGGCAACGGTATGGGCGTTGTGGGTGGCGAACTGCGGATAGATCCGGTCGGTCATGCCCAGAAGGCGGCGGGCGTTGCCGATATAGCTGATGTCGGTCGCCTGCTTGCGGGTGAAGACGGGGAAGCCCTCCATCCCTTCAACCTGCGCCCGCTTGATCTCGGCGTCCCAATAGGCACCCTTGACGAGGCGGACCATGATCTTGCGGTCAAGCCGCGTGGCCAGATCGTAGAGGTGCTCGATCACGAGGCCCGCCCGCTGGCCATAGGCCTGCACGACGATGCCAAACCCTTCCCAGCCCTTGAGCGCCGGATCGGAGAGCACCGCTTCGATCACATCGAGCGACAGGGCGAGGCGGTCGGCCTCTTCGGCGTCGATGTTGAAGCCCATGCCGGCGGCCTTGGCGAGAAGGGCGAGGCCCTTCACACGCGGCACCAGCTCGTTCATCACGCGGTCATATTGGGCGATCTCATAGCGCGGGTGCAGCGCCGAGAGTTTGACCGAGATGCCGGGGTTTTCGGCCACAGACCCATGCGTGCAATCGGCGGCGATGGCAGTGATCGCGCGGGAATAGGCGAGGTGATAGGTGCGGGCGTCGGCCTCGGTCCGGGCCGCTTCGCCGAGCATATCGTAGGAATAGGTATAGCCGCGCGCCTGCATCTTGGCGGCCCGCTCCATCGCGCCGGAAATATTCTCGCCCAAAACGAACTGGCGCCCCATCTCCTTCATCGCGCGGGCTACCGCGGTGCGGATCACCGGCTCGCCAAGGCGTTTGACCGCGCCCTTGAGCGCCCCGGTCAAGCCCGCGCGGCGCTCGTCCAGCACACGGCCCGTCAGCATCAGCGCCCAGGTCGAGGCATTGACCAGCGACGAGGCGGAACGACCAAGGTGTTTGCCCCAATCCGAGGGTGCGATCTTGTCTTCGATGAGCGCGTCGATCGTGTCGGCATCCGGCACCCGCAAAAGCGCCTCGGCCAGACACATGAGCGCGATGCCCTCGTCGGTCGAGAGACCATATTCGGCAAGGAAAACCTCCATCAGCCCCGGCTCGGACGAGGCCCGGATCTGCCGCACCAGATCGGCGCCCTTGGCGGCAATCCGCGCACGATCCTCGCCCGACAAAGCTGCCTTTTCGACAAGCTTCGGCAGAATCTCGTCTTCGGATATATAGATCGTCGAGTCGATCTGGTCGCGTAGAAGTGCGGAAGGGGCGGTAGGCATATGTCTCTCCTAGGTGGATGGCCCATAATATCCGATTGTCAGAAAGCTTTTGGCCTGCTAATGCGCAGCGCATTGAGATATTCGACCAAATAATGGGGTGAATTGTGACCGAACGCCTTTCCGATCTGGATAGTTTCGACCGCAAGATTCTCGATGTCATGGCCGTAGACGGCCGCATCTCCGTCACCGAACTCGCTCGTCGGATCGGCCTTTCGAAATCCCCAACTCAAGCGCGACTCAAGCGGCTGGAGGAAACCGGGATCATCCGCGGCTACCGCGCCCTCTTTGATCCCATCCGCCTTGGCCGTGATCACGTGGCTTTTGTCGAGGTCAGGCTCTCCGACACCCGCGAGAGCGCGCTGGCTGCGTTCAACGCGGCGGTCCTTAGGATCCCCGAGGTCGAACAGTGCCACCTGATCGCGGGCTCTTTCGATTATCTCCTCAAGGTCAGGACCTCGAGCATGTCGGACTACCGCCTCGTTCTGGCCGAGAAGGTCTCGATGCTGCCGCACCTGTCGAGCACCTCGACCTATGTGGCGATGCAGGCGGTCAAGGAAGAGGGCGTCGGCCCCGCGGCCTAATCTGGCTTCCCTTTTCGGGGAATGGGCGTAGCCTGCGGACATGGACATCGGCTCGCTTCTGGCAATCCTCATTCCTATCGCTGCAATCCAGTTTCTGGGTTGGGCGACGCCGGGACCAAATCACCTCATGATCCTTTCCGCCTCGGTCACGTCCGGGCGCGCCGCCGGTATCCGCGCCGCACTGGGAATTGCCGCGGGCGCCGTGACATGGGCGCTCATCGCCGTTTCCGGCATTGCTGCGATCTTCGAGCTTTTTCCGAAAGTCTACTCTGCCGTCCGCCTTCTCGGGGCGGCCTACCTCGTCTATCTCGGGATCAAGGCGTTTCGATCTGCCCGCCGCGGCGGGATGTTTGATCTGAGCGTCAACGCGAGTGCGCCCGCCGTGCGGCGCCCATTCTTGTCGGCCTATCTGGTGATGATGACCAATCCCAAGGCCGTCTTGTTCTTTGGCTCTATCCTGACAGCTTTCGTGCCCGCTGACGGTCCGCCTTGGCTTATGTTCTTGATCGTCGCGCAAATGGGCGCCCTTGGCGCCGGTCTCAACATCTTCGCCGCGCTGTTCTTTTCGTCGCCGGTCGTCATCCGCTGGCTGAGAGCGTCGGGTTTTCTGGTCTCGATCCTGTTTGGAACGCTGTTCTGCGGATTGGGCGCTCTGGTGGTCTATGAGGTGCTGATCGCCTGATCGGCCCTTGCACCCATCCAGCCGCTTGCCCCGCCGCTGGCCGCCCATTAGGAAGGGGCGAGGCCCGCGTGGTGGAATGGTAGACATCGGAGACTTAAAATCTCTTGGCCGAAAGGCCGTGCCGGTTCGAGTCCGGCCGCGGGCACCACCTCTCAGGAAGATACGAGGCGCAGATGGGCAAGAAGGCTAGCAAACTCAAATCCGGCGAGGTGAAGTCCGCGCTGAAGGCCATTGGCCTTGAGTTCACCAAGCCCGAGCGCAAGCAGATGGCTGTGGCTTTGGAAGAGCAGATCACCGCGGCCAAGGCGCTGCGGAAGGTCAGCTTCCCGAACGATCTGACGCCCGCCCAGCGGTTCGATCCGCGCCTGCCGGGGTTTG
>JBFEXG010000200.1:0-4720 GCA_041546005.1 Paracoccaceae bacterium | reverse complement strand
GGCATATCATTCGCCTTGATGCGCTCGCTCCCGGTCGGCCGCTCCCCTTTGAGGCCGTCGCCCCCCGCATCGCCGAGGCGCTTGAAAAGAAAGCCTGGGTCGAAGCCATGCGCCAGCTTGCTGAACGCCTTTTGGCCGGTGCCGAGGTCTCCGGTATCGACATGACGACAGGTGGGCAGGAATGAACCATGACCTCCGGTGGGTTCCTTGTCAGAAAAGAGTATGACGCCAGCCGCGATCCGATCGAGCTTGTTCATTCTGAGCATCTGATGATGCGCGAGGTGCTTGATGCGATCGACAGGTTGGTGCTGGAGCCGTCCGGAAGATCTGCGGACACGGCACTTTCGATTTATGGTTTTCTGCGCGACGAATATCTCTCGCACCATCTCGATGAGGATGAAGAGCTTTTCCCACTTCTTCGCAAACGCGCAGAGCCCGAGGATCGCATCGACGATATCCTCGATCGGCTAGAGGCGGATCACGAGACCGGCAATGACTTGATCCACCGGGTCCTCGGGATTTTGAAAGTACTTGTCGAAGATGAAGTGCCCCTCTTGGATGAGGATTTCGAGACGTTGCGGTTCTTCACAGCTTCAGAGCGGCGCCACCTCATCGTCGAGAACGCGATCGTCCTGCCGATCGCCCGGGCGCGCCTGACCAAGGCAGATCGCGATGTTATCTATAACAAAATGCTCGCCCGGCGCGGCCTTGATCGGGTGATGGCGAGCAAGAAAACCTAAGCGGCCTTTCAATGAGCCGGCCTTGGTCGGCGGGTTCGCGTGGCAAGAGGATGAAGGAATGAAGATCGGATATATCGTCAATCGCGGTTCGATCGGTACGGATCCGGTTATCACCGGCGCGGCCGAGCGGTTGCTTGCGATGGGCCATAACGTTGCGGGCCTTGTTCAGTCCAATACCGAGCGCGACGATGGCTGCCGCTGTGATATGGACGTGAAGGTCCTGCCAGACGGAGAGGTGTTCCGCATCTCGCAAGATCGAGGCCCCGGCGCGCGCGGCTGTCGGCTTGATCCTTCGATGCTCGAAGCTGGCGTGGCGCTGGTCGACAGGGCGCTGGAGGACGCCCCCGACATCCTCATCCTCAACAAGTTCGGCAAGCACGAGGCCGAGGGTCGCGGCTTTCGCCAGACCATCGCCGAGGCGCTAGCGCGGGAAATTCCTGTTCTACTCGGCGTCAACCCGCTGAATCTTGAGGCATTTCTCCGGTTTGCCGGTGAGATGGCCGAAGAGGTTGGGCCGCAGGCCAGCACGGTTGGCGCTTGGTGCGCGAGCGTCCTGCACGACGACAAAGACAGCGGAAGGTCGCAACAAGTCGCGAACCGCCTCGCCGACTAGCGCTCAAAAGATCGACAGAATCTGGTCCAACGGCTTCTTGATCTTTGCTACTTCCGGAACCGTCGCCGTTTTTGCCGGATAGCCAACGGGCAGGATCATCACCGGCTTTTCATGATCTGGCCGGCCGAGAAGAGAGTTGAGGAATTTCATCGGATTGGGCGTATGCGTCAGGCACGATAGCCCCGCATTGTGCAGCGCCGCGATGAGAAAACCGGTCGCGATGCCGACGCTTTCGGGAACGTAGTAGTTCTTGTAGCGGTTCCCGGTCTGGGTCAGCCCATAGCGCTGGGCGAAGATCACAATGAGCCAAGGCGCAGTCGTCAGATGTGGCTTGTCGACCCCGGTTCCAATGGGTTCGAGCGCGCGTAGCCATTCATCGCCCGCGCCGCCTGCGTAGAAGGCGCGCTCTTCCTCTTCGGCGGCTTCGCGGATCTTCGCCTTGATCTCAGGATCGCGGATGGCCACGAAATGCCAAGGCTGGTGGTTGGCGCCCGATGGCGCTGTGCCCGCCGTGGCGATAGCGGCGCGGATCACCGCTTCGTCCACAGGGTCGTCGGTAAAGTCCCGGATCGAATGCCGCTTGCGCATCATGGCGAGAAAGGCCTCGGCGGCCCCAAGGGTCGCGTCCGGCTCCATTCGGACGTGGTCGGGCAGGGGCAGGGCGCGGTAGGTGATCTTGCCTTCGGAATACATCGGTCAGTCTCTTTCCTCGTGTCGGGGGATTGCCCGGTTGCACCGACAATTGCCGAAGCCGGGATCGACAGCAAACCCGAATATCATCTTTGGCCTTTCCGTTGCCCAGCACTTGCGGTTTGATCCTGTCTCAACGAGAGCAGGCATCACGAGGGGCCGATGAGCGAAAGAGCGGGCAAAGGGGCAAATTGGGTGGCGCTCCTCGGCACCAAGGGCGGACCAGCGATCCGCCCGGGATCGACCATGCCGACCTCGAGCCTTCTTTGTCTTGGCGGCGAGCGGATCGTCGTCGATTGCGGCCTCGGGGTTACGCGGGGGATCGTCGATCAGGGAATGGCGCTGGCCGACCTGCGATACATCTTCATTACCCACATGCATTCCGACCACTATCTCGAACTCGGCCCGCTTTTGCACACGGCATGGACCGCAGGTTTGAAGACGAAAGTTGAGCTCTGGGGGCCGAAAGGGCTTTCCGATTATTGGGATGCCTTCCTTCTATCGATGAAGGCCGACATCGATCTTCGGATCGAAGACGAGGGGCGGCCCGATTTGCGGGGCCTCTTGGTCGTGCATGAGATCAATGAGGGAAACGTCTGCGAGGTGTCTGGCATCCAAGTGTCGGCCCTGCGCAACATCCATCCGCCCCTTGTCGACACCTTCGCGCTCCGCTTTGAAGGTGCGGGCAGGGTGGCCGTCTTCTCGGGGGATACGGCCCATCATCCGCCGCTTGCAGACTTTGCCCGCGCGGCGGACCTCTTAGTTCACGAGGCGATCCTCGAGGACGCCATAGAGGCGCTGATCCGGCGGGTTGGCAACGCCGACGACAGGCTGAGAACCCACCTCGTGCGGTCTCACAGCTTCGCGCCCGAGGCGGCCAAAATCGCAACCATGGCTGGCGTGAAGGCGCTTGCGGTGCATCACATGATCCCGTCGGACGATCCCAGCTATACCGAAGAACACTGGCTGGCTGCCGTGCGCCCGCATTGGAGCGGCCCGTTTCATATGGGGCGCGATGGGCTGCGGATCGAACTGGACTAGGGCTATGGCAGACGCGTCCCCCCTCGGTGCCATCCTTTCGACCGAGCCGCCAGTGTTTGGCGAAGCGGCCGCCAAAGACGCCGCGTTGCGGCTTTGGGGGATCGAAGGGGCTTTTACCGCGCTGACCTCAGAGCGCGATGTGAACTGGCGGATCGATACAGGGGCGGGGCGCTATGTCCTCAAGCTTGCCAATCCTGCCGAGAGCCCGGAAGTGACCGATTTCCAGATCAAGGCTCTCGTGCACCTCGAGCCTGCCGGCCTTCCGGTGCCGCGCGTCGTGCGGACGCTGAAGGGCGGTGTCGAGGCACAGGTTGCCGAGGGCCGCCTGCGGCTTCTGACCTATCTAGATGGCGAGATGCTCTACCGCGCGGCGCCATCCTCGCCCCTGCGCCGCTCGGTTGCGAGGATGAATGCGGCGCTAGCAGCAGCGCTTGCGGGATTTGCCCATCCTGCCGCGCGGCACGAGCTACAATGGGATATCCAGAACGCCGCCAAACTCGCGCCTCTCTTGCCCGATGTGCCGGACGAGCTGCGCCCCTTGGCGGCGGCCGCGTTGGAGCGGTTTGTATAC
This sequence comes from Paracoccaceae bacterium, assembly GCA_041546005.1. Taxonomy (GTDB): domain Bacteria; phylum Pseudomonadota; class Alphaproteobacteria; order Rhodobacterales; family Rhodobacteraceae; genus RFZI01. The sequence goes on along the minus strand of JBFEXG010000200.1, from coordinate 1,065 downwards.
GAAGCACTCCCGCTCTTGTCTCGGCTTCCCCGGCAGGTCTGCCATGCCGATCTCAATCCCCACAACATCGTCGTTTCAACCGATCACCTCGACGTCACCGGAGTTCTCGATTTCGGGGATATGGTGGAAACGCCGCGGGCTTGCGATCTGGGTGTTGCCGCAGCCTATCAGGTTGATCCCGACGCGCCCGCCGAGAGCCTAGCCGAATATGTGCGGGCCTATACCGAGGTCTTGCCGCTGGCCGAGGCCGAGGTTCGCCTGATCCCGATCCTGACCGAGGCCCGCTGGCTAACGACGCTCTGCATCGCCGCCCACCGCGCCAAGCGCCAGCCAGAGAATGCCGCCTATATCCTGCGCAACGTGCCGCTGACGCGGGCGGGGCTTCTGGCCTTCGACGGGCTTGATCGAACAGCACTTGAAGAGCGCCTTCTGACCGAAGCGAGGATGACATGAGCGACCGACCGATCCTGCCCGGCAATATGCCCAATGCTTTCGTGGCCGGTCAGGGCAACCTTTCGCCCGAGGATCAAGCGCTGGTCGCGCGGCGGCAGGCGGCGATGGGGCCGGCCTACAGGCTCTTCTACGAGACGCCGGTGCATCTCGTGCGCGGCGAGGGGGTCTGGCTTTACGATGCACAAGGGCAAGCCTATCTCGACACCTATAACAATGTCGCTTCGGTCGGTCATTGCCACCCCCGCGTGGTCGAGGCGATGGCGCGGCAGGCGGCGGTGTTCGCCAGCCACACCCGCTATCTGCACGAGGGCATTCTTGCCTATTCCGAGCGGCTTTTGGGGTATTTTCCGCCCGAGCTTTCCCACGTCATGTTCACCTGTACCGGGTCCGAGGCCAACGACCTCGCCCTCCGCATCGCCGAGGCGCATACGGGCGGGACTGGGATCATCGTCACCGAGAACGCCTATCACGGCGTGACCCGCGCCATTGCCGCCATGTCGCCGAGCCTTGGGGCGGGGGTGGCGCTGGGCGAGGCTGTGCGCGTTGTTCCGGCTCCCGATCCGCTGCGGCTTGAGGGCGATCTTGGGCAAGCCTTTGCGGGCCATGTGCAGG
>JBFEXG010000085.1:0-9235 GCA_041546005.1 Paracoccaceae bacterium | reverse complement strand
CGTCCCGATATCGGTTCTGGCGCGCCTCTGATCTAGCGTGAGGACCGTAGAGCGGCAGGTTTCATACTGCGGAGAGTTCTTGAGCACAGGCGATTGCTTCGCTAGACCGCTGGTCAAAGGAGCCCGATCATGTCGTTCAATGCCTTCGGCCATCTCTTCCGCGTCACCACCTGGGGCGAAAGCCACGGGCCCGCGCTTGGCGCGACGGTGGATGGCTGCCCTCCGGGGATCGAGATGTCTGAGGCCGATATCCAACCGTGGCTCGACAAGCGCCGCCCCGGGCAGAACAAGAACACCACCCAGCGGCAAGAGGCCGATCAGGTCGAGATCCTGTCAGGCGTGTTCGAAGGCAAGACGACCGGTACGCCGATCCAGTTGATGATCCGCAATACCGACCAGCGGTCGAAGGACTATGGCGATATCGCCCAATCCTTCCGCCCCGGCCACGCCGACATCACCTATCACCAGAAATACGGCATCCGCGATTATCGCGGTGGCGGGCGCTCTTCCGCGCGGGAAACGGCGGCGCGGGTCGCCGCGGGTGGCGTTGCGCGCAAAGTTCTGGCGGCGCTGGTGCCTGATCTGCGGATCAAGGGCTACATGGTCCAGATGGGGCCAAAGGTCATCGACCGTAGCCGCTTTGATTGGAACGCCATCGACCAGAACGATTTCTGGTGCCCCGATCCGGCCGTGGCCGCCGAGTGGGAGGATTTCCTCGATTTCCTCCGCCGCAAGGATCACAACTCGGTCGGCGCGACGGTTGAGGTGGTGGCGCAGGGGGTGCCTGCGGGCCTTGGGGCGCCGATTTATGCCAAGTTAGACTCTGATCTGGCGATGGCGATGATGACCATCAACGCCGTCAAGGGCGTCGAGATCGGCGAAGGCATGGCCGCCGCCGCCCTGACGGGCCGCGAGAACGCCGACGAGATCTTCATGGGGCCGAATGGGCCCGAGTTCAGCACCAATCACGCCGGCGGCATCCTGGGCGGGATCAGCACGGGGCAGGATGTAGTGGTGCGCTTCGCGGTCAAGCCGACCTCGTCGATCCTGTCGCCGCGTCAGTCGATCCGCGCGGATGGCACGCCGGTCGAAGTTGTTACCAAGGGCCGCCACGATCCTTGCGTCGGCATCCGCGCTGTTCCGGTGGGCGAGGCAATGATGGCCTGCGTAATCCTCGATCATCTGCTTTTGGATCGCGGCCAGACCGGCGGCGTTCGCGGCAAGATCGGCTGATTATTTCGCCTGACGCGCGAGCTGCACCGCCAGAATGCCGGCGGCGATGATCGTTACGCCCAAGATATCGCTCATACCGAGCGTTTCGCCCAGAAGCGCCCAAGCGATCACAACGCCGAAGAATGGATTGAGGAAGTGGAAGGTCGCAGCCCGAACCGCGCCGATCCGCCCGACCAGCATGAACCAGATCCATGTGGCAATGAGGCCCGGAACAAGTGTGGTATAGGCGAAGGCGACGACCAGCTGCCAGCTTAGCGTCACCGTATGTGTCTCTAACAAGGCAGCAGGGATGAAAAGCACCGCGCTGCCCACAAGCATCTGCAGGCCGACGATCATCAACACGTTGCCGCCCGACGAGGCGTTGCGAACCATCAGCGTTGCCACGGCAAGCGATGCAACGCCGATGCCGCAATAGACCACGCCCACCAGATCGACGCCACCATTGAACCGGGCGCTCATGATGATGCTGACGCCTACAACACCGGCCAAAAGGCCTGCCATGGCCAAAGGTCTGATCTTTTCACGGAAAACAAGCCAACCAACCAGCGCCACAATGAGTGGCATGGTCGAGGCTATGATCGCCGCGAGCGAGGCTTCGACCGTCTGCATCGCCACAAAATTAAGACCCAAATAAAGGGCATTCTGGCAGATTCCAAAAATGACGACCGCTCGCCATTGCGATTTGGTGAGCCGTGCGCTTTGGCCCAGCGCCCAAGCGATACCGACGCCAAGAAGACCCGACACCAGAAATCGCAGCGCAAGCGCCGACATCGGCGGCGCGTATTCAACGATCACTCGCGCCGAGGTAAAGGCCGACGACCACATCAGGGCAAAGGCCAGCCCCATCCCGATTGCGCGCAGATCCATCATTCCCCCAATGCAAAAGGGCCGCCGTTTGCGGGCGACCCTTTCCTATCCGTTCGTCGGGCGCAAGCCCTCGAAGGCTTAGCCGTTGACGCTGTCTTTCAGAGCCTTGGCGATGGTCATTTTCACAACCTTGTCAGCCGGCTTCTTGATGCTTTCGCCAGTGGCCGGGTTGCGAACCATGCGCTCGGGGCGCTCGCGGCAATAGATCTTGCCAACGCCCGGAAGGGTCACGGCGCCGCCGGCCGAAACTTCTTTGGTTATGATCGACAGGAGCGCGTCGAGCGCAGCGCCCGCGGATTTCTTGTCGCTGCCAGCGCCTTCGGCGATTGCCGTTACGAGCTGGGCCTTGGTCATCGGTTTTGCCATTTTCTGGTCTCCCTTGTCTGCCCATACCTTGGGCCTTATTTTCCGCATACTAACGGTATGTGGTATAGCACCACAACGAATTGTGATGCATTGCAAGCCAAAATCGCCCTTATAGTAGCGTTTTTTGGCATTTTCAGAGGAAAGCGGTCTCCTCAAAGCTACGCAGCTTGCGGCTATGGATGCGTTCAAGCGGCATGTCGCGCAGGCTCTCAAGCGCCCGAATACCGATCATCAGGTGCCGCGCGACCTGCGTTTTGTAGAAATCCGAAGCCATTCCCGGAAGCTTCAATTCTCCGTGCAGGGGCTTGTCGGAGACGCACAGGAGCGTCCCGTAGGGCACACGGAACCGGAAGCCATTGGCCGCGATTGTCGCGCTTTCCATATCGAGCGCGATGGCGCGGGATTGCGAGAGGCGCTGCACAGGGCCCGATTGATCGCGCAGTTCCCAGTTGCGGTTATCGATGGTGGCGACAGTGCCGGTTCGCATGATCCGCTTGAGCTCAAACCCCTCAAGCGCTGTCACATCCGCCACCGCCCGTTCGAGCGCGATCTGGATCTCGGCCAGAGCCGGGATCGGCACCCAGATCGGCAGATCGTCATCCAGCACGTGATCCTCACGCAGATAGGCGTGCGCGAGGACAAAATCGCCAAGTCGCTGGCTGTTCCGCAGCCCCGCGCAATGGCCAACCATCAGCCAAGCGTGTGGCCGCAAAACGGCGATATGGTCTGTCGCCGTCTTGGCGTTGGAGGGGCCAACGCCGATGTTGACGAGGGTGATGCCCTGCCCATCTGGCCGCTTGAGGTGGTAGGAGGGCATCTGCGGCATCTTGGGAAGCTGAGGCAGCGTCTCATCGCCTGTTTTCAGGACGTGGTTCCCTGGCCCTACAAAGGATGAGTAGCCACTATCGGGATCGGCCAGTGCGGCTCGGGCATAGGCCTCGAACTCGTCAACGTAGAACTGATAGTTGGTGAAGATCACATGGTTCTGGAAGTGATCCGGCGCTGTCGCCGTGTAGTGGGCGAGGCGTGCGAGCGAATAGTCGACCCGCTGCGCGGTGAACGGCGCAAGGGGATGGGCGCCATCGGGATAGGTGAAGCCATAGCCATTGACGATATCGTCGTGCGTTGTCGAAAGATCGGGCACGTCAAACACATCTCGCAGGGTAAACTCGAGCGCGCCTTCCTGCGGCACGGTCACCGCCGGATCGCTTGCCACGGCAAAGTGGACCGGCATCGGCGTCTCCGACGCGCCGATCTGAACCGGAACGCCGTGGTTCTGCAGCAGAAGGCCAATCTGCTGCTCAAGGTAGGCCGCGAAAAGCTTGGGCCGTGTCACGGTCGCGGCATAGGTTCCGGGCTGGGCAACATGGCCGAACGAGAGGCGGCTGTCGGTCGAGGCATAGCTCGTCGTCGTCAGCCGGATCTCGGGATAGAACGCGCGGTACCGGCCTTTGGGCAGGCCCGATTTCACCACCTCGGCAAAATGGCCGCTGAGAAAGTTCGTCGCGTCGTCGTAGAGCTCGATCAGCCTCTGAACCGCTGCGGCGGGGTCGGTGAAATACTCGGGCGCCGGAGTTTTGGGGGCTACAATTGGGGTCTGCTGCTCAATTTCATTCATCTTGTTCAATCCTCGTCAGGGGCATCCAGTTTTCGGAGGCGCTCTCCGAAGCCCGACGTCTTTGGGGTTTCATACCATGATCCATTTCCGAGTCAGACACCAGTTGTGCAACAGCCGCAAGACAGATCAAGGATTGGTCGCGCCTTCGAATGTCGCAATTCTTGTTGCGAGAGCGGCGCGCTGAATGCAGCCTATACCAAACAGGAGAGCAATCATGTCCGTCACCCAACTGCGTCAGAACCTCGAACATTGGCAAGAGCGCGTCGATCTGGCCGCTTCCTTCCGCTGGACAGCACGCCTCGACATGCACGAGTCGGTCGCCAACCACTTTTCGCTGGCGGTCAACGAGGATGGATCAAAGTTCCTCATGAACCCTTATCTCAAGCATTTCTCGCGGATCAAAGCATCTGATCTGCTACTGCTGGATGCAAATGACAAAGAGACGCTGAGCCGGCCCAATGCTCCCGATCCCACCGCTTGGGGTTTGCACGGATCGATTCACCGCGCCGTGCCATGGGCGCGGTGCCTCATGCACGTCCATTCGATTTTTGCGACCGTGCTGGCGAGCCTTGCGGATTCCGTGATCCCACCGATCGACCAAAACACGGCGATGTTCTTCAACCGTGTTGTCGTCGACAATCACTTTGGGGGGATGGCCTTTGAAGAGGAAGGCACGCGCTGTGCCAAGGCTCTGTCTGATCCGAAAAAGAAGACCCTAATATTGGGCAATCACGGTGTTTTGGTGGTCGGCGCGACTGTCGCCGAGACCTTCAACCGGCTCTACTATTTCGAACGCGCCGCTGAGACATATATCCGCGCCCTGCAGACCCAGAAGCCGTTGCGCGTCTTGTCGGACGAGATCGCCGAAAAGACCGCGGGCGAATGGGAAGGCTATGGCGATTTCGATGTGCGGCATCTTGCCGAACTCAAGGCCATTCTGGACGAAGAAGGCTCGGATTACGCCGAATAGAGCCTAGTTTGCCCGAAGGCTTCGGGGGGCGAGGCCGAACTCGCCCCTGAAGGCGCGGGTCATTGCGGCGGGATCCTGATAGCCGGTACGGAGCGCAATTTCCGCGATGCTGAGATCGGTCTCGATTACCAGTTTTCGCGCAAGGATCAGCCGCAGGCGACGGTAGACGGCCTGTGGCGTCGCACCCAGCTCGGCCTTCATTCGCGCCTCAAGCTCTTTCTGCCGTCGCCCGACCCGGCGGGCGATCTCTCCGATGGGCAGGGGCGTCTCGAGATGCTCCTGCATCAGCGCCACGGCACGGGCCACGCTTCGGCCCCTTGCGGATGGGGCCGACTGCGGGCCGGTCGTCTCGGGGCTCATGAAAAGCGTGGCCACCTCGAGGCGGAGCGCTTCACCATGCCGCTGGCCAATCAGCTCCATCACCAGTTCAAACGCCGTCAGCGCCCCGCCGCAGGTGATCCGGTTGCCGTCGATCACATGCCGGGCGCGGATCACTTCGACATCAGGGAATGTTTCGCCGAAGCGGTCGATCTCTTCCCAGTGAATCGTCGCTTTGCGCCGTGCAAGGAGCCCCGCGCTGGCGAGAAGCCAACTGCCGGTATCGAAGCCCGCCAGGATTTCATGTCGCGCTGCTGCGGAACGCAAGGCGCGCGCCGTCTCGGCATTGGCGTGGTCGAGAAAGCGGTAGCTTGGCATCACAACAAGCATCTCGCCGCGATGATCGGCAAGTTTCTCATGCGCGGCCACTAAAAGACCGCTTGAGGATGTCACGGGCCCGCCATCAAGCGAGAGAAAGCGCCAATCATAGATCCTGCGTCCGGCAAAGCTGTTGGCGGCGCGCAAGGGTTCGATGGTGTTGGCCAGGCAATGCATCGAGAATGCCTCGAAGAGGAGGACACCAATGCGCTGCGGCGCGGCAGAGGGATCTAGCCAAGTTCGCATGAAATCTTCTAATACTGCATGAAATGGAAGCGCAAGATCGCTAATTTCCCGCTATCCCAGCACTCAGGAACTCCCATGCAGTACGGCCTTTCAGACGAACAGGAAATGATTGCGGATACCGTCCGCAGTTTCGTTGAAAACGAGATCTATCCCCACGAGGAGCTTGTCGAGCGCACCGGCGAGGTTCCGCAAGAGATCGCCGACGAAATCAAGCGCAAGACCAAAGAGCTTGGCTTCTACGCCTGTAACTTCCCTGAATCAGTTGGCGGTGCAGGGCTCAATCACCTCGAGTTTTCATTGGTCGAGCGTGAGCTTGGCCGCGGTTCGATGGCGCTCACGCATTTCTTTGGCCGCCCGCAGAACATCCTGATGGCCTGCGAGGGCGAACAGATCGAGCGCTATCTTCTTCCCGCTGTGCGCGGCGAGCGGATGGACGCGCTGGCGATGACCGAGCCGGGCGCCGGATCAGACGTGCGGGGCATGAAATGCTCGGCTCGTCGCGATGGCGGTGACTGGGTGGTGAATGGCACCAAGCATTTCATCTCGGGCGCCGATCATGCCGATTTCATCATCGTCTTCATCGCCACCGGCGAAGACGACACCCCGAAAGGCCCCAAGAAGCGGATCACCGCTTTCCTCGTTGACCGCGGCACGCCGGGTTTCACCATCCGGCATGGCTACAAATCGGTGAGCCACCGCGGCTACAAGAACATGATCCTCGAGTTCGACGATTGCCGCCTGCCGGATTCGCAGGTTTTGGGCGAGGTCGATGGCGGGTTTGATGTGATGAACACCTGGCTCTATGCCACACGGATCACTGTCGCCGCTTTCTGCGTTGGCCGTGCGCGGCGCGTTTTCGACTATGCCCTGACCTATGCGGCCGAGCGCGAGCAGTTCGGCCAGCCGATAGGAAAATTCCAGGGCGTCAGCTTTCAGATCGCCGACATGATCACCGAGATCGATGCTGCCGATCTTCTGACGCTTGCCGCCGCCAACCGGCTTGATCAGGGCCTACCCTCGAACCGCGAGATCGCCTCGGCCAAGCTTTATGCCTCGGAAATGCTGGCACGGGTCACCGATACCACGCTGCAAATTCACGGCGGTATGGGTCTGATGGATGACTATCCCATCGAACGCTTCTGGCGTGATGCCCGTGTCGAGCGGATCTGGGATGGCACCAGCGAGATTCAGCGCCATATCATCAGCCGCGACCTTTTGCGGGCGCTCGGCGCGTGATCAGGCAAGGCCGAGGGGCCAGCCCCTCGGGCTCCCCGGAGTATTTCCGGCCAAAAGAAATGGCATCATGAGGATAATGATGAGCCGCGATCTTTCGAGACTATTGAGGCCCAAATCCATTGCGATCATCGGCGGCGGGGCCTGGTGCCGGTCGGTTCTGGGACAAGTCCGCAAGGCGGAGTTTCCGGGGAAGATCTGGCTTGTGCACCCCAAGGGCGGCGAGATTGAGGGGCTTCCGGTTCATACATCGCTCGGCGATTTGCCAGAGGCGCCGGATGCCTCCTTCGTCGGGATCAACCGCGAGGCAACTATTGATGTTGTTGCCGCGCTTTCGGGCATGGGTGCGGGTGGCGCCGTGTGTTTTGCCTCCGGCTTTGCCGAGGTGGCGGATGGGCACGACCTCAACGCACGGCTCTTGGCCGCGGCAGGCGACATGCCGATATTGGGGCCCAACTGCTATGGCATGATCAACGCCATAGACGGGGCGCTGCTTTGGCCCGACCAGCACGGGTTGACGCGGGTTGAAGGCGGGGTGGCGATCCTGACGCAATCGTCGAACATCGCCATCAACCTGACGATGAACCGGCGCGGCCTGCCGATTGCCTATGTGGTGACTTGCGGCAACCAAGCGCAGACAACTCAGGCCGAGATCGCGGCGGGGCTTCTCGACGATCCGCGGGTGACGGCGATTGGCCTTCACATCGAGGGTTTTGGCGATATTGCCCTTTGGCAGACACTGGCGCGCAAGGCCCGCGACAAGGGTGTGCCACTCATCGCTTTGAAGGTGGGCCGTTCGGAGCAGGCGCAATCGGCCACGATTTCGCATACCGCTTCGCTCGCCGGTGGCGATGCCGGGGCGCAGGCGCTTCTGGATCGTCTGGGCATCGCGCGGGTCAATGACCTGCCGACCTTCCTCGAGACACTGAAGCTTCTCCACGCTGTCGGGCCGCTGCCTTCGGGCAAGATCGCGTCGATCAGCTGTTCGGGCGGTGAGGCGAGCCTTGCGGCGGATACCGCCCACGGGCGGGCGCTCGAGTTTCCGCCGCTGAAGCAGGGACAGCATGATGCCCTATTTGCCGCGCTTGGCCCCAAGGTCGCGCTGGCGAACCCGCTTGATTATCACACCTATATCTGGCGTGACGCGCCAGCCATGACGGCGGCGTTTTCAGGGATGATCGACCCCGATCTGGCGCTAACGTTCCTGATCGTCGACTTCCCCCGCGCCGATCGCTGTGATCCGTCCGATTGGGAATGCACGATCCAAGCAGCACTTGGCACAAGGGCCAACACGGGCGGCAACGTGGCCATGGTGGCGACCCTGCCTGAGCTGTTGCCTGAAGACGTTGCCGAGCGGCTCATCGCGGGCGGCGTCGTGCCGATGAATGGCTTGACCGAGGCGATTGCGGCGGCCGAGGCGGCGCAAACCCGACCTTTGCCGGACATCGATCTTGACCTCGTGATCCCGCCCTCGCCACGCGAAAGCGCGACGCTGACCGAAGCGGAGGCCAAGGCCGAGCTGGCAGGTTTTGGCCTGCGGACGCCGTCGCGCAACCGCGCCGCGACCGCCGCCGAGGCAGCCACAGTCTCGGAGGAGATCGGCTTGCCGGTGGTTCTCAAAGGCGAAGGCTTTGCCCACAAATCCGAGGCCGGCGCCGTCGTCGTCGGGCTTGGATCGGCCGATGCGGTGAAAGCCGCTGCGGAAAAGATGGGGGCAGAATCCTTCCTGGTTGAAGAGATGGTGACCGGTGGCGTGGCCGAGCTTTTGATCGGCGTTGTGAAGGATCCGGCGCATGGCTTTGTTCTGACCGTTGGGGCCGGCGGCATCCTCACCGAGATCATGGCTGACAGCGCCTCTTGCCTGATCCCGGCTTCGAACGAGACCCTCAACCAGTGTCTAAACAAGCTGAAAGTGGTCAAGTTGCTCGAGGGATTCCGAGGCAAGCCAGCGGGTGATCGCGCGGCGATCCTCAAGGCGATCCATGCGATCCAAGACTATGTGATTG
>JBFEXG010000111.1:0-7552 GCA_041546005.1 Paracoccaceae bacterium | reverse complement strand
CTCGAGGCCGCGGAAGATCGCTTCGCCGATGATGAAATGGCCGATGTTGAGCTCCATCACCTCGGGGAAGGCGGCGACGGGCTGGACCGTCTCATAGGTCAGGCCGTGGCCGGCGTGGACCTCGAGGCCGAGAGAATGGCCATAAGCTGCCATCTCGCGCAGCCGCTCAAGCTCGGCATCCCGTTCGGCGAAATGGCCTTCGGCGTGGAAATCGCAATAGGCCCCGGTGTGCAATTCGATCACCTGTGCGCCGATCCGATGGGCCGCCTCGATCTGGCGGGCATCGGCGGCGATGAAGATCGACACGCGGCAACCTGCCTCGCGCAAGGGCGCGATGAAATGGGCGAGCCGGTTCTCTTCGCGCGCGACCTCGAGGCCGCCTTCTGTTGTCCGTTCCTCACGCTTTTCCGGCACGATGCAAACAGCGTGCGGCCGGTGACGCAGGGCGATCTTCTGCATTTCGTCGGTTGCAGCCATTTCAAAGTTTAGAGGCTTGGTCAGAACCGCCATGAGCCCTTCGATATCGGCGTCAGAGATATGCCGACGATCCTCGCGCAGATGCGCGGTGATGCCATCGGCGCCTGCGTCTTCCGCGATTTTTGCCGCGCGGATCGGATCGGGATAGGCGCTGCCGCGCGCGTTGCGGACGGTGGCGACGTGGTCGATGTTGACGCCCAAGCGAAGTTTGCCGGACATGAGGCTTCCTTTCAAATCAGTCGCCCGATCCTAGCCCGAATGCCCCGCGCCGTCAGCCGGATTCGCGGCCGAGTGGCCAAGCTGGCTGAGCTTCTGGCGAAGAAGCTTGCGGCGGTGGTTCTGGTAGGCACGGATGACCGGCACCGATAGCGCATAGGCAACAAGGCCGAGGATCACACCGGGGACGAGACCGCCGATTAGGAAGGGCAGGAAGAGATCGTCGTAGAAAAGGTGAAGGCCGCGCCAATCCATCCGTTCAGAGGTAAAGAGCGCGGTGAAATTGTGCCACAGGTCGTGGCCCGCGCCCGAGAATTTGTGGCTCATCGAGGGATCGACACCCTCGCGCACTGGATTGCCCAGCAAAAGGTGCCCGATCTTGGTCGAAAGGACGGCGATCGGCACATAGGTCAGCGGATTGCCGACAAAGCTCGACAGAAGGGCCGCGATCACGTTGCCGCGCACCAGCTTGGCAAGGATGAAGGCGGCGACGAAATGGAGGCCGTAGAAGGGCGTAAACGCCGTCACCACACCGGCGAAAATCCCGCGGGCGATTTTTTCGGGCGTGTCGGGCAGGCGGCGCAGGCGCAGCTTGACGTAGCCGATCGCGCGCCGCCAGCCGCCACGCGGATAGACGATCTCGGTCAGCAGCTGTTTGACAGGCCGCCTGTCGCGACGCTTGAAGACCAAGTTACCTACCTTTGCCTCAGCCTTTGGCCGGGGTCGTCTGTGCCCGTGCCGGATCCCGCAGGCGCGAGATCGAAGCCACGTTGCTTTCCGCTTCGAGCGCGGTCATCACCCGGTGCAGGTGCTCGACATCACGCAGATCAACATCAATCTCAAGCTTGTAGTAGTCGGGCTTGCGGTCGATGAAGTTCAGGTCCGAGATATTGGCGCTCTGCTCGCCGATCAATGTGCAAATTCGCCCCAGGACTCCGGCATCATTGCTGATCGAGATTTCCAGCGTGACGGTATTGGTCGCCGGGTGCTTGCCTTCCTGCCAGTGCAGATCAACCCAGCGCTCAGGCTGCGCCTCGTAGACGGCAAGAGCCTGACAGTCGATCGCATGGACGACAACGCCCTGCCCACGGAAGGTAATCCCGACGATGCGTTCGCCCGGAACCGGCTGACAGCACGGGGCACGGTGGAACGACTGGTCTGGCGTTAAACCGATCACGGCACGGGATTGATCGACCTCATCACCCTCGCGTTCGGCAAGGTCAGGGTAAATCGCTCGGACAACCTCACGGGCAGCTAGTTCCGCCGAGCCAAGCCTGGCAAGAAGCTCGTCTTCATCTTCAAGCACCAGCGTTTTCGCGGCGGTGCGGAGCGCCTTCTGCGTGGCTTTCTTGCCAACATTCTCAAACGCCACCCGCGCCAATTCCGCGCCGAGTTTGATAAACCGCTCGCGGTCTTCCTCGCGCAGCGAACGGCGGATCGCCGATTTCGCGCGGCCGGTGACGACGATGTCGATCCACGGCGCCTGCGGCGTCTGGCCCTCTGCAGTGATGATGTCGACCGACTGGCCATTCTTGAGGCGGGTCCACAAGGGCACGCGGATGCCGTCGACCTTGGCCCCCACGCAGGCCGAACCGATGCGGGTGTGGATCGCATAGGCAAAGTCGATCGGGGTGGCGCCGCGCGGCAGCTTGATCACATCGCCCTTTGGCGAGAAACAGAACACCTGATCCTGATACATCTCGAGTTTAACGGCCTCGAGGAATTCGTCGTGATCATGCTCGTCATCAAGCCGTTCGGTCAGCGAAGAGATCCAGCGGACCGGATCAACAGCAAAGCGGTTTTCGACCCGCTCGCCGTTCTTGTAGGACCAGTGGGCGGCAACGCCGGTTTCGGCAACATCGTGCATCTCACGGGTGCGGATCTGAACCTCGACCCGCTTGCCGTCGCGCCCCGACACGGTGGTGTGGATCGACCGGTAGCCGTTGGTTTTCGGCTGGCTGATGTAATCCTTGAACCGCCCCGGCACAGCACGCCAGCGCTGGTGCACGGCGCCGAGGACGCGGTAGCAATCAGCCTCGGTCGCGGTGACGATGCGAAAGCCGTAAATATCGGACAGGCGCGAGAAGCCCTGATCCTTCTCCTGCATCTTTCGCCAGATCGAATAGGGGCGCTTGGCGCGGCCCGAAACCTCGGCGACGATGCCGGCTTTCTCAAGCTCGAGCCGCATATCGGAGGTGATCTTTTCGATCACATCGCCCGATTCCTTTTGCAGCGTGATAAACCGGCGCATGATCGAGTTGCGCGCTTCGGGGTTCAAGACGCGAAAGGCGAGATCCTCGAGCTCTTCGCGCATCCACTGCATACCCATGCGGCCGGCAAGGGGGGCAAAGATCTCCATCGTCTCGCGCGCCTTCTGGGCCTGCTTCTCGACCCGCATCGACTTGATCGTGCGCATGTTGTGCAAACGGTCGGAAAGCTTGACGAGCATCACGCGCAGATCGCGTGACATGGCCATGAAGAGCTTGCGGAAGTTCTCGGCCTGTTTGGAATGGGCGGAGGTGAGCTGAAGATTTGTCAGCTTGGTCACACCGTCGACCAACTCGGCGATCTCTTCACCGAATCGCTTCGAGACCTCGGAATACGAGGCCTTGGTGTCTTCGATCGTGTCGTGGAGTAGCGCGGTCGCCAAGGTCGCGTCATCCATCTGCTGCTCGGCGAGGATCATCGCCACGGCAACCGGATGGGTGAAATAGGGCTCGCCCGAATGGCGGAATTGGCCATCATGCATGGCCTCGCCAAAGGCATAGGCCTCGCGCAGGAGCTTTTCGTTCGAGCGGGGGTTGTAGGCGCGGACCAGCGAGATCAGTTCGTCGGCGGTCGTCATCTGGTCCTTGCCTTCGGCGGGGCCGGAACGGGGCGCTTAGCGCTGCCCCTGAGCTTCCATCAGCGCCCGCAGCAGTTTCTCTTCAGACATATCGTCTTCGACAGGCTTGTCGGCCTCGGCACCCATGAGAAGGGCCATGGCGTCATCTTCCGGCTCGTCGACCTCGATCTGGGTCTGGTGGGCTTCGATCATCCGCTCGCGCAGGTCGTCGGCAAGCTGGGTCTCGTCGGCGATTTCGCGCAGAGCAACGACGGGGTTCTTGTCGTTATCGCGGGCGATGGTCAGCGGAGCGCCAGAGGCAATCTCGCGGGCACGGTGAGAGGCGAGCATCACGAGCTCAAACCGGTTCGGTACCTTGTCAACGCAATCTTCGACGGTCACGCGGGCCATTAGCGCACTCCAATACTTCGGGCGGGTCCTAGGAAGCCCCCCATTTAGTGGCAGAAGCCAAGAAACACAAGCCGAAAACCCGAATGTCGAGATCAGCGGATCGGGACTACTTCGGCCCGCGCTTCCTCTGGCAATTCGGCCAACAACTCGGCGACCGTTTTACCAATGACAGGGTGACGCCAATCCGGCGCCACTTCGGCAAGAGGGACGAGGACAAAAGCGCGGTCCTGCATCCGCGGGTGCGGCAGGATGAGCTGGTCTGGCGCATCCTTCTGCTGGCGCTCGGGATCGAGTGAAAGCCAATGATCGAAGATCTGCCGGTCCGGCAGCACCCGATTCCCGACGGCAATCAGATCCAGATCAAGCGTCCGAGCGCCCCAGCGCGCCTTGCGCTCTCGCCCGTGCGCGGCTTCGATCTCGTGCAAGATCGCCAAAATTTCGACGGGGCTTTTGTCAGATCGTAGCGCCATAGCCGCGTTGACATAATCGGGACCGGAGCCCGGCGGATAGGCGGGCGTCCGGTACAATCCGCTTATACCAATGGGGCTACCTATCCTTTGGTATATCTCGACAATGGAATGTGTAGTAGTTTCTTCTGGTCTTCCACTCAAAGACGAAACGTTTCCGCCAATAGCAACCAAAACCATATCGTATAGTTCTGCCTCAGCTTTTTCTTCTTGCGTCATTTCACCACTCACGGACCGGAAGCGTTGGTTCCATCTTTCACACCACGCGCAAGTGAACAAGCCGAGCGAAAAACCACTCGGAAGGACCACTCACAATGTTTTATCGGGATGAGCGCTTGGCGCTCTTCATCGATGGATCGAATCTCTACGCTGCCGCCAAGGCGCTTGGCTTCGACATCGACTACAAACTTCTCCGCGCCGAATTCATGCGGCGTGGCAAGCTCCTGAGAGCGTTCTACTACACCGCGCTTCTCGAAAACGACGAATACAGCCCCATCCGCCCACTTGTTGACTGGCTGCACTACAACGGCTTCCACATGGTGACGAAGCCCGCGAAGGAATACACCGACAACATGGGCCGCCGGAAGGTGAAGGGAAATATGGACATCGAACTGACCGTCGATGCCATGGAGCTTGCCCCCCATGTCGATCACGTTGTCCTGTTCTCTGGCGACGGTGATTTCAAACCGCTCCTCGAGGCGCTGCAGCGCAAGGGCGTGCGGGTTTCGGTCGTCTCGACGATCCGCAGCCAGCCGCCGATGATCTCGGACGAGCTGCGCCGTCAGGCCGATAACTTCATCGAGCTTGACGAGCTGCGCGACGTGATCGGCCGCCCGCCGCGCGAACCGCGCCCCGAGCGCGAAGAGGCCGCGCAAGAGGCCTGATCCAGAATTTCCAGTCGGGGCCATTGGCCCCGGTTCTTGTTTCCGGGGGGTGGTTCGTGCTTGGAATGGGCAAACGCCTTTTCTCGGAGCCACCATGCCCTCGCCCCTGATTTCCCAAGCCGACATTGATGCCTATCAGCGCGACGGCGTTGTCCTGATAAAGGGCCTGTTTCGCGACTACGTCGATCTCTTGCGGGAAGGGGTCGAACGCAATCTGCGAGAGCCCGGCCCCTATGCCGCCGAAAACCTCAAGCCCGGCGAGGGCGGCCGCTTCTTCGACGACTACTGCAACTGGCAACGCATCCCCGAATTCGTCGAGACCATCGAGAAATCACCCGCAGCCGAGGTGGCGGCCGATCTCATGCAGTCCGAGCGGGTGCAGGTCTTTCACGATCACGTCCTGATCAAGGAGCCGGGCACTTCGAAACCGACACCTTGGCACCAAGACGGCCCCTACTATTTTGTGGAGGGTCGCCAGACTGTCAGCTTCTGGTCGCCCCTCGATCCCGTGACGGCTGCGACGCTCCGTTGCGTGGCCGGTTCGCACCTTTGGGAAAAGCCCGTGCTGCCCAAGCGTTGGCTGGCTGACACGAGCTTCTACCCCGACCCTTCGGCCTATATGCCCGTGCCCGATCCCGATGCGGAAGGCATGGCCATCCTCGAATGGCCGATGGAGCCGGGCGATGCGGTGGCCTTCGACTACAAGGTTCTGCACGGTGCCCGCGGCAACGAAACCACCCAGCGTCGCCGCGCCTTTTCCCTGCGCCTTGTGGGTGACGATGCCCGCTATGTCGAGCGCCCCGGCCGCACCTCGCCGCCCTTCCCCGGCCACGACATGCAACCGGGCGACAGGCTGCGCGAGGACTGGTTTCCCTATATCTGGCCGCGCGCAAGCTAGGGCTGGACCCTGCCCCGCCTTGGCCTTACCTCTGGCCGAAACCGGAGCCCCCTGAATGACCAAGCCGCACCTGACCCTCTATCTCGCCGCCCCCCGCGGCTTTTGCGCTGGGGTCGACCGCGCCATCAAGATCGTCGAGATGGCGCTCGAGAAATGGGGCGCGCCGGTCTATGTCCGGCACGAAATCGTGCACAACAAATTCGTCGTTGATGGACTCAAGGCCAAAGGTGCGGTCTTTGTTGAAGAGCTCGACGAATGCCCGCTTGATCGGCCGGTGATCTTTTCCGCCCACGGCGTGCCGAAATCCGTCCCCGCCGAGGCAGCCGCCCGGCAGATGATCTATGTCGATGCCACCTGCCCGCTAGTGAGCAAGGTCCATATCGAGGCCGCCCGCCACGCCGAAAACGGCCTGCAGATGATCATGATCGGCCACGCCGGCCACCCCGAGACCATTGGCACAATGGGGCAACTGCCCGAGGGCGAGGTTCTCTTGGTCGAAACGGTCGAGGATGTGGCTCAGGTCGCTGTCCGCGACCCCAAACGCCTCGCCTTTGTGACCCAGACAACTCTCTCGGTCGATGACACCTCCGACATCGTCGCCGCCCTCAAGGCCCGCTTTCCCGCCATCGTCGGGCCGCACAAGGAAGACATCTGCTACGCCACCACCAACCGGCAAGAGGCGGTCAAGGCCATCGCGCCCGATTGCGACGCACTGCTTGTGGTCGGTGCCCCCAATTCCTCCAATTCGCGCCGTCTAGTCGAGGTCGCCGCCAAGAACGGCTGCCCGCATGCCCAACTCGTCCAACGCGCGAGCGAGATCGACTGGCGGGCGCTTGAGGGCATCCGCACGGTCGGCATCACCGCCGGCGCCTCGGCCCCTGAGGTTTTGATCGACGAGGTCGTGTCGGCCTTCTCCGATCATTTCGATGTGACCGTGACAAAGGTCGAGACGGCCCAAGAAAACGTCGAATTCAAAGTGCCCCGCGTCTTGAGGGAACCGGCCTGATGCCCGACGCCCGCACCATCGCGGTCTATGACGCCAAGGCCGCCGACTATGCCCGCTTGGTCGATTCGGGCGGCCCCGACCAGACGCTACGGGATTTCATCGCCGCTCTCCCCGAAGGCGCCCGCGTTCTCGATCTCGGCTGCGGCCCCGGCGGCGCCTCGGCGCATATGTGCAACGCTGGCCTCACTCCCGATCCCGTCGATGCCTCACCCGCGATGGTCGCGCTCGCCAAGGAACGGTTCGGCCTCGAGGCCCGGCTGGCCACCTTCGACGACATCGACGGCGAAGCGCTCTACGATGCCGTCTGGGCCAACTTCAGTCTCCTCCACGCCGCCCGTGCCGACCTGCCCCGCCACTTCACCGCCCTCG
>JBFEXG010000066.1:0-10339 GCA_041546005.1 Paracoccaceae bacterium | reverse complement strand
TCTTCGCGCTCGATCAGGTCCTCGTCCTCGAGGTCTCCGGCCCAGTCGACGATCTCGGTCCGGCGCGGCACGGCGAATTGCTCGCGCACTTCGCGCAGCTCGGTCGAGATGATCTCCATGATCCGTTCGCGGCTGGCGAGGATCGCGAGGTATTCCTTGATCTTGCCGGCGAGGTCTTGCAGCTCGTCGGTAACTTCCTGCACGCCGATCTGCGTCAGGCGCTGCAGGCGCAGATCAAGGATCGCGCGGGCCTGAACTTCAGAGAGGTTATAGGTGCCGTCATCGTTCACGGGGTGCAGCGGATCGTCGATCAGTTTGAGATATTCAACAATCGCGCCGGCGGGCCAGCGACGGGTCATCAGCTTTTCACGGGCATCGGCGGCATCGGCCGAGGAGCGGATCGTCGCCACAACCTCATCGACGTTAGTCACCGCCACGGCCAGACCGCACAGAACATGGCTCCGCTCACGCGCTTTTCGCAGCTCATAGGCGGTGCGGCGGGCAACAACCTCTTCGCGGAAGGAGATGAACGCCGACAGGAACCCATAAAGCGTGAGCTGTTCAGGGCGGCCGCCGTTCAGCGCCAGCATGTTGCAGCCAAAGGAGGTCTGCATCGGCGTGAAGCGATAGAGCTGGTTTAGCACCACCTCGGGCGTCGCATCGCGCTTAAGCTCGACCACGACCCGAACGCCATTGCGGTCGCTCTCGTCCTGCACATGGGCGATGCCCTCGATCCGCTTGTCACGGGCCGCTTCGGCGATCTTGTCGATCATCGTCGCCTTGTTGACCTGATAGGGAATCTCATCAACGATGATGGCCCAGCGATCCTTGCGCAGTTCTTCGGTATGGGTCTTGGCGCGGATGATGACCGAACCGCGCCCTTCGAGATAGGCCTTGCGGGCGCCCGAACGGCCGAGCATCAGGCCGCCGGTCGGGAAATCGGGGCCGGGGACGTATTCGATGAGGTCTTCCGACGACAGATCGGGATTGTCGATCAGCGCCAAAGTGGCATCGACTACCTCGCCAAGATTGTGCGGCGGGATATTGGTCGCCATACCAACGGCGATACCGCCCGCGCCATTGACGAGCATATTGGGGAAGCGGGCGGGAAGGACGGTCGGCTCGCGGTCCTTGCCATCGTAGTTGTCTTGGAAATCGACGGTTTCCTTGTCGATATCGGCCAGAAGGAAGGCGGCGGGCTTGTCCATCCGCACTTCGGTATAGCGCATGGCCGCCGCGTTATCGCCGTCCATCGAGCCAAAGTTGCCCTGACCATCGAGAAGCGGCAGCGACATGGAGAAATCCTGCGCCATCCGCACGAGCGCGTCATAGATCGCACTGTCGCCGTGGGGGTGGTATTTACCCATCACATCGCCAACAGGGCGGGCCGATTTCCGATAGGGTTTGTCGTGGCTGTTGCCCACCTCGTGCATCGCATAAAGGATGCGCCGGTGCACCGGTTTCAGACCATCGCGCAGATCGGGAATCGCGCGGCTGACGATCACGCTCATCGCGTAATCGAGGTAGGATGTCTTGAGTTCTTGCGTGATCGAAACGGAGGGCCCGTGATACTCGGGACGCGCGGGCGCGGTTTCTTCTTCGTTTTCAGGGGTTTCCGGGGTATCGTTCACGTTGTCCGCCTGTCATCAGAGACATATCAATATTTAGGTCTCTGGACTATACCAGACCCCTGATATTGGGTGCAATCGGATAAGGCCCGGAAAGGCGAAAGGGGCCGGATTTTATGCCCAGCCCCTTGGTATCGCGTCAGTTTTTGGCGCGCTGCACCATCCCGAAAAGATCGCGGGGATCGTCGGGGTCGGCGAGCATATCGAGCTCGGTGTAAAACGGCGTTCCCTTGATGCGGGAATGGACATAGCGCAGCGCGCTGAAATCCTCGATGGCAAAGCCCACGCTGTCGAAAAGGGTGATCTGCCGATCGCCGGTGCGTCCGGGCGCATCGCCGGCCATGACCTGCCAGAGCTCGATTACCGGATGATCGTCGTCGAGCTGTTGAATTTCGCCCTCCACGCGGGTTTGGGGCGGGTATTCGACGAAGATATCCGAGCGGCGCAGGATATCGGCGTGAAGCTCGGTCTTGCCGGGGCAATCGCCGCCGATCGCGTTGATATGCACGCCCGCGCCCACCATGTTGTCGGTCAGGATCGTGGCGTTCTGCTTGTCGGCGGTGCAGGTGGTGATGATCTGCGCGCCTTCCATGGCCTCTTGACCGGAGGCGCAGCTCACGACCTTCAGGCCCGAAGCCGCCAGATTGCGCGCGCATTTCGCGGTGGCGGCGGGGTCGATATCGTAGAGTCGGACGGTCTCGATGCCGCAGATCGCCTTGAAGGCCATGCACTGAAACTCGGACTGTGCACCGTTGCCGATCATCGCCATAGTTTTCGCACCCTTGGGGGCCAGATACTTTGCGGCGAGCGCCGACATGGCGGCGGTGCGCAGGGCGGTGAGGATGGTCATCTCGGTCAAGAGCACCGGATAGCCGGTGTGCACATCTGCCAAAAGGCCAAAGGCGGTCACGGTCTGGAGCCCTTCGCGCGTGTTCTTGGGGTGGCCGTTGACGTATTTGAAGCCATACATCTCGCCGTCCGAAGTCGGCATCAGCTCGATCACGCCCACATCGGAATGCGAGGCCACGCGCGGCGTCTTGTCGAAGAGCGGCCAGCGGCGGAAATCGGCTTCGATCTCGGCCGCAATATCGCGCAGCATCTGCTCAAGGCCGATGTGATGGACGAGGCCCATCATATGCGCGACCGACACGAAAGGGACGAGCGCGAGGCGGGAGGGGGGCGTCATGAATGGCTCCGGGTGGGTCTGTCGAAGATGCGGCGGCCAAGGAGCGAGGCGGTGAGATCCACCATCAGGCTCGCGGTTTTGCCGCGGTCGTCGAGGAAGGGGTTGAGCTCGACAAGATCGAGCGAAGTCACAAGGCCGCTGTCGCAGAGCATTTCCATCACGAGGTGGCCCTCTCGCACGGTTGCGCCGCCGGGGACGGTAGTGCCTACAGCCGGGGCGACGGACGGATCAAGGAAATCCACATCGAGCGAGACATGCAGCAGTCCGTTCGCGGCCTCGACCACAGCTAGGAAATCGGCGAGCGGCTTGCGGATGCCCACCTCGTCGATGGTGCGCATATCGACAAGCGTCGCGTCGCCCGCCTCAAGCGCCTCGCGCTCGGCGGCATCGACAGATCGCAACCCGATCATGCCGACATTCTCGACCGGAACAACGGCGGGCAGGGGTGGGAAAGCCTCAAAACCGGAGCGGCCGGTGACATAGCCCACCGGCGTTCCATGCAGATTGCCGCTGTCAGAGGTATCGGGCGTATGGAAGTCGGAATGGGCGTCGAGCCAGAGGACGAAGAGCGGGCGGCCCATGTCCTTGGCGTGTGCGGCCATACCCGCGACCGAGCCAAGCGAGAGGGCGTGATCGCCGCCGAGGAAGATCGGCATCCCGTCTTTCGCGGCTTTTTGCGCGGCGGCGCTGAGGGTGCGGGTCCAGCCGACATTTTCGGCCAGTGCGTGCACGAGCGGGTTTCGTGGCGGATCGACAGTGACCGCCTCAGGCGCAAGGTTGCCAAGGTCAGTGACCTTGTGACCAAGAGCAGTGACCGCCTCGGCAATGCCGGCGGTGCGATAGGCGTCGGGGCCCATGAGACAACCACGGCGGCGTTTGCCGCAGTCCACGGGGGCGCCAATTAGGATGATGTGAGTCTGTGTCATGGGGCGATACTCCGTTCGGATTGGGTCTGGTGGAAGCGGGCAAAACGTGCAAAAGGAAACCTAATTGCTCGATTTGGACAGGCTATATGGACGATCTGGATCAGAAACTTCTCGCAGCTCTGAAACGCGATGGTCGCGCCTCGCTGTCGGAGCTGGCGGCCGACCTGAAAGTGACCCGCACGACCGTCCGCAGCCGCATGGCCAAGCTGGCGCAGAGCGGCGACATCGCGGGCTATACCGTTCTTACCCGCAGCGATATCGCGGCGAGCCCGGTGCGCGGGTTGATGATGCTGGGGATCGAGGGGCGCGGGACGGAAAAGATCATTCAGCGGCTCGTCGGTCTGGCTCAAGTGAGCGCGGTCCATACCACGAACGGCACTTGGGATCTCATCGTCGAGATCGGCACCCAAACGCTTGAAGATCTGGACGAGGTTCTCTTTGCAATCCGGCGGCTTGAGGGTGTGACGCGCAGCGAGACCAACCTTCTTCTCTCGACCCGCCGCGCCGCGCGGCGCTAGGCGTCGGAGGCTTTCCAAGCCGCAATCCAGACAGCGACGAGCAGAAGCGAAAACACCGCGTTCCATGCCGGCATCGATAGCCAGAGAAATTGCCAGCTGATCTCGTCACAAAGGATCAGCTTCGGTCCGTCCATCGACAGAAGGTCAGATCCGCTGAGGCCCGTGAGGCCGCCCGAACTGGTGCAGCTCGACGGGCCCGGCCACCAATGCTGTTCGACGCCCGCGTGATAGGCGCCGATCGCGCCGGTCGTCAGGGCCGAAAGCCCGCCAAGCGCAATGAACAGGCGCAGGCCCGTGATAATTGCCAACCCACCCGCAAGGATCGCCCCACCATGCGGCCAGCGCTGCCAAATACACATCTGGCAAGGCAAATAGCCGAGCGCCTGAAAGATGAACGCGCCGATCAAGAGAGCGGCAGAACCACCCGCGGCCAGAAGGGTGAGTGTCTTTCGGTTCACAGGTACCTCACGAGAAAGAAGCCGCCGATCAGAAGAACGCAGAAGATCGTGAACATCAACCCAAGGCGCTTTTCAATGAAGTCGCGGATCGGGGGACCGAATTTCCACAAAAGCGCGGCCACGACGAAAAACCGCAGCGCACGGGCCAAAATCGCCGAGAAGATGAAGACCGGCAACGACAGCCCTGTTGCGCCCGAGGCGATCGTGATGACCTTAAAGGGGAAGGGCGTGACCCCTGCAATAAGTACAGCCCATGCCCCCCAGTCGTTATAGCGGGCGGCAAAACTTTCGAAGGCCTCGCCCTTGCCATAGAACTCAAGGATCGGTTGGCCGATGCTCTCAAAGAGCAGCGCGCCAATGGCATAGCCGAAGAGACCGCCCAAAACCGAAGCCACTGTAGCCACCGCCGCGATGCGGAAAGCGCGGGTTGGCGCGGCGATGATCATAGGGATGATCAAGACATCGGGCGGAATCGGAAAGAACGAGCTTTCAACAAAGGCGATGATCGCCAATGCCCAGATCGCCCGCGGATGCTCGGCGAGCGAAATCGTCCAGTCATAGAGTCTGCGGATCATGCCTGCCTCGATCTTTGAGGCTTTAGGCCATGCGGAGACGCCCCCGTCAACTCGCAGTCGCGTGAAT
Organism: Paracoccaceae bacterium; assembly: GCA_041546005.1. Lineage (GTDB taxonomy): Bacteria > Pseudomonadota > Alphaproteobacteria > Rhodobacterales > Rhodobacteraceae > RFZI01. The sequence continues at coordinate 4,981 of JBFEXG010000066.1, read as the reverse complement.
GTTCGCGCAGGATCGCCGTTGACGGCCCCCAGCGCGGCGGATACACGGAATGCCGCTGGCCGGTGTGGCGGAATGGTAGACGCAGCGGATTCAAAATCCGCCGGGGCAACCCCCCGTGAAGGTTCGAGTCCTTTCACCGGCACCAGTTTACCCCTGAGTCGGGCGCTGTAAGACCGAAATTTGTCCAATAGGGGGTTTCCCGAGGAATTGATCCTTCTTGGGCAACAGCTGGACAGCGGACCCACTGCTCGCGCCATCAGGGCGGCTCCCCTTGCCCAATTTCGCCTCTTTGTCCGATTGTTCACCAAAGGGCCAAAGTCGCACCTCTTTTAGCCAGAAACTCGCCGGTAGTTCTTGAACTGAGAACAATGGAACGGGAAATCCCAATCCGCGCTTCTCGCTATTGGTGTTTTGGGCGCGACCGAAGCTAAGGCCTGCCGCAATTCCGACATTTTTCACTATCGAAGCCACAATCTCGCCTTTATTTTTGAACCGTCCCCTCAAGCGGGGGCTGGCTGTGGGGGCAGCCAGGTTCGTTCGGAGGCCGGTTGGGCTCCGTGGAATCGAATGAGTGTCTGCGTCGGCTTGCCAACGCGAAAGTTTGTATGACCGCCCTATCGGCGGCGGCGCTTTGCGTCGATGGCGGAACTTTGTCTTCTGCCAAAACCTAGTTGGAGTCTGCCTTGAGCCCGAAGGATCACGGTTTCGAAGATGACGATGGGGTCGATATCCTCGACCTGCGTGGCATGGGCGTGCGCTCGATCTCGTATGACGAGGGCAAGAGCGATAGCGGCACTGTCACCTTCAAGGACGGTTCGCAAGTTGCCTTCCACGATGTCGAAAAGGTCATTCCTTGCTTTACGCCGGGCACGCTGATTGCCACGACTGCGGGCGAGCGCCCGGTGGAGAGCCTCAAAGTCGGGGATAAGGTGATCACCCGCGACAATGGCATCCAAGAAATCGCATGGATCGGCGCAAAAACCATCGGCGGCAAAGATCTCGTCCACGCGCCGCATCTTCGCCCCGTGCTGATCAAGGCTGGCGCCTTGGGAGGCGGTCTGCCTGAGGCCGATATGCTGCTCTCGCCCAATCACCGTGTCCTTGTGGCCTCGGACCTCACCCAGCTTTATTTCGAAGAGCGCGAGGTTCTTGCCGCCGCCAAACATCTGGTCGGGGCCGAGGGTGTGTTTCAGGTCGATGTCATGCAGACGACATATATCCATTTCATGTGCGAGCATCACGAGGTCATCCTATCGAACGGGGCTTGGACCGAGAGCTTCCAGCCGGGCGACTATTCCCTGAAGGGGCTCGGAAACAGCCAGCGCAACGAGATTTTCGAGCTTTTCCCCGAACTTGCGACCCGTGTCGGCACCAGAAATTATGCTGCCGCCCGCCGATCCCTGAAGAAACACGAGGCGCGCCTGCTTATCTGACAGCTTTGCAGCACCGCGCCCCCCTAGGGTGCGGTCGGCCGGTCCGGTGGGGGCTCGGCCAAACACCCCGATGCCCTAGGCTCGGGGTGTTTTCTTTCGGAAGGCGTCCCAGTCTTCTGGCGTATCGAGATCATGCCGAGCCACGCGGCCGGGCAGCGGGACGAGGCAGGTCTGCGGCTTGAGAGGATTCACAAGGCTCTCGCCCCCGCCATCGCCCGAAAGCTCAGCAAAGCGGGGGATGAGGCTTGCGTCGAACAGAATGGGATGGCCGGGTTCGCCCGCGGCGGTCGCGCCGCGCCAGATGAGAAAGTCCGGGTTCTCGGCCCGCGCAGACAGGACGGCGCGCATCTCGTCTGCGCCGATCTCGGCCAGATCGCCGAGGAGGAGCAGAAAAGCTGTCGCAGCTGGCAGGCGCGCGACCGCGCCGCGCAGGGTGCCCGACATTCCTTCTGCCGCCTCGGGGATCGCAAGAAGCGTGACGTCAAGGCCTGCAAGGGCGTCGGCGCGGGGGTGGGGCAAGGCGGGCAGGGCGACGAAAACCGGTTCGCCGAATTCGAGCGCAGCTTCAGCGAGCCGCCGCAAGAGCGGCACGCCATAAATTGTCTCGAGATGTTTGTCGCGGCCGCGCATCCGCGAGGATTGTCCGGCCGCGAGAATCAGGATCGGGGTCATGCCCCGACCCTAGGGGCGTGCACCTCAGCCGCGCAACCGCGCACCATCCGAGTCAAAGCCGCTGTCGGTGACGCGCCGCGCCTTGCGGCGCTTGCCGAGGAGTTCGATCTCGACCTCGAGATCATCCGTCGCCACCGCGCGTGGGACGAGCGCATAGGCGACCGACTGGCCCATGTGATGCGAATAGCCGCCCGAGGTGCAGAAGCCGACGACCTCACCCTTGAGGAAAACCGGCTCATAGGCGGTCACATCCGCATCCTCAGCCTCGACGATGAATGTCACAAGCTGGCGGGCAGGGGGATTGTCGCGCTCGGCGGCAGCGGGGCCGTAGCCCACGAAGTCGTTGCGCTTCCAGTCGATGAAACGGTCAAGCCCCGTCTCGGCGGCGGTATAGTCAGGTGAGAACTCACGCAGCCACGAACCGAAGAACCGATCCAGCCTGAGCGACATCATCGCCCGCATCCCGAAGGGGATCATCCCGTGCGGCTGGCCTGCGTTCCACAAAACGTGCCAGAGGCTGCGCTGGTCCATCGCATCGCAGTAGATCTCATAGCCGAGATCGCCCGTATAGCTCACCCGCTGCACGATGCAGTCCGCTTGCCCAACGACCATGCGCCGCACATCGAGGAACTTCATCGCCCCCACATCCGCCCGCGTGCAGGCCTGCAAGACCTCGCGCGCCTTCGGGCCCGCGATCTGGAAACCTGTGCGCCGGTCGGAGATGTTTTCGACCGTCACGCCGTCCATCGGGTTCATCAGGAACCAGCGGTGGTGAATATCCTGCGCGCCGTAGGAGGCGGTGATCTGGTATTCCGTCTCGCTCAGGCAAGAGATGGTGAAATCCCCCCAAAGCCGCCCCTTGGGCGAGAGCATCGGCGTCAGCGAAATCCGCCCCGGCTTGGGGATGCGTCCGGCCATGATCCGCCCGATCCATGCTTTCGCGTTCGGCCCTTTGACCGAGAACTTGCCGAAGTTCTGCACTTCGTTGATGCCCACACCTGCGCGCACGCCCTTTACCTCGCGCCCCGTGGCGGCAAAGGCGTTGGAGCGGCGGAAGGACGGGGTTTCATAGCGGGGCTCGTCGCCTTGCGCGAAATAGTTGACCACCTCGAGGCCGAACTGCTGGCCCCAGACCGCGCCCATGCTGTCGAAAATGTCATACATCGGCGTGGTGCGATGCGGGCGCGCGGCGGGCTTTTCCTCGTTGGGATAGGCGATGGAAAAGCGGGTCTGGTAATTCTCGATGACCTTGGGGCGGGTATAGCCCGGCGTGATCCACTTGCCGAAGCGACCCACATCGAGGCCTGTCACATCGCGCTCGGCCTCACCTTCGATCATCCATTGCGCCAGCGTCAGGCCGACGCCGCCGCCTTGGCTGAAGCCCGCCATGACGCCGCAGGCCGACCAGTAGTTCCGCACGCCCGGCACCGGGCCAACGAGCGGATTGCCATCGGGGGCAAAGGTGAAGGGGCCGTGGATGACGGATTTGACTCCCGCCCTCTCGAGCACCGGGAAGCGCTTGTAGGCAAAGGCGATGGAATCTTCGATCTTGTCGAAATCATCCGGCAGAAGCTCGTGGCCGAACTCCCATGGCGTCCCGTCAACAGCCCAAGGCCGACAGGGCTTTTCATAGAAGCCGATGCAGAGACCGCGGCCTTCCTGCCGCAGATAGCTCTCGCCGGCGGGGTCCATGACGTGCGGATGCTCGCGGCCGAGGTTATAGATCTCGGGGACCTCGTCGGTCACAAGATACTGGTGCTCCATCGGGTGCAGCGGGAAATAGATCCCCGCCATCGCCCCCACCTCGCGCGCCCAAAGGCCGCCTGCGTTGACGATATGCTCGGCGTGGATCGTGCCCTTCTCGGTCACCACATCCCAAGTGCCGTCGGCGCGCTGGTTGGTCTCGATCACCTTGCAGTGGGTCTCGATCGTCGCCCCGCCCATTCGCGCCGCCTTGGCATATGCGTGGGTCGTGCCGGAGGGATCTAGGTGGCCATCGAGCGGGTCGTAAAGACCGCCGACGATGCCGTCGAGATTGACGATCGGCGCCATCTTGGCGATTTCCTCAGGCCCAACGATCTCGGTCTCGAGGCCCATGTAGCGGTGCTTGGCCCGCTCGGCGACGAGCATGTCAAACCTGTCCTTGTTGTCGGCCAAGGTGATGCCGCCCACATGGTGCAACCCGCAGGACATGCCGGTGATCGCCTCAAGCTCGCGGTAGAGGCGGATCGTATATCCCTGCAGCGCGGCCATATTGGTATCGCCATTGAGGGTGTGAAAGCCGCCAGCCGCGTGCCATGTTGAGCCGGAGGTCAGCTCTTTCCGCTCGATCAGCATGACATCCGACCAGCCAAGCTTGGTCAGGTGATAGAGAACGGAGCATCCAACGACGCCCCCTCCGATAACGGCAACGCGAGTGGTGGTCTTCATGGTGCGCCTCGTGAATTGGGTCGGGCGTAGTTCACTCCGCAGCCGCCGCCCTCACTTTCCCTTTTGCGACGGCTCCTGTCGTTTTCCTTTCGCCGATCGGAAACTCTGCTGGATCGATCCCGTGACGGCGGCAAAGGCGATCAAGGTAGCATCCCTCGGGCAGAATGCCGCCATGATGTTCGCAAATATGTTGCTTGGTCGCACCATGGATGTGGATGGAAACCGTTTCTGCAAATTCATAGGCGGCATCCGGCGTGCCTGGATCCAGAATGGCTCGGGTCGAGATCCCACGGCTAGGTTGTAGAATCTTTGAGGGAAGCGAAAATTTTTCGATCCCGTGCTGCTTGACGAAGTGATCAAGGGTCCTTGGCCCCGACGTCATGTGTTTGAACTCTTCTATTCCCCATTTTTCCCCGCGCTCCGCGCGTGCGGCCAGTTCCATACGT
>JBFEXG010000230.1:0-3997 GCA_041546005.1 Paracoccaceae bacterium | reverse complement strand
GCTCGCCAACGGCGTCGGCCTTGATACGCCTGCCGCCACCATCCACGTCCTCAACCTGCTGCAAGCCACCGGTCACATGGTCACGCCCCCAGCCGACAGCGCGGCGCTGATGCAGCAAATCATGGATGGTCCGACAAACTGGCTGACCGACCGGGCGGTGCGGACGGGCGGGGTCGACCTGAGCTTTGCCGACTACCAGATCGCCTATGGCCAGCTTCCCTACGATCTGCGCCGCGATATCGAGGCGCGCTGGGGCACGCCCGAGGAAGACCCGTTCTACGAGGAAGGCGAGGTCGATTGCGGGCGCTTCAAGCTCTCGGTCCTCAGCTTCGGCAACGTGGTCGTCGGGCTCCAGCCCGCTCGCGGCTACAACATCGACCCGACCGACACCTATCACGCCCCCGATCTCGTGCCGCCGCACAACTACCTCGCCTTTTATTTCTGGCTGCGGAATGTCTTTACCGCGGATGCCCTCGTTCACATGGGCAAGCACGGCAATCTCGAATGGCTGCCCGGCAAGGCGGTGGCCCTGTCGGAGACCTGCTGGCCCGAGGCGATCCTCGGCCCCCTGCCACATCTCTATCCTTTCATCGTCAATGACCCCGGCGAAGGCACGCAAGCCAAGCGCCGCGCACAGGCGGTGATCATCGACCACCTGACCCCGCCGCTCACCCGCGCCGAAAGCTATGGCCCCTTGCGCGATCTCGAGGCGCTGGTCGATGAGTATTACGAAGCCGCCGGCGTCGATCCCCGCCGCATCGACCACCTGCGCCGCGAGATCCTGTCGCTCGCGGATGTGACAGGCCTTGCCGTGGATGCAGGTTTTGCGGGCGAGACGGACGGCGATCTGGCGAAACTCGACGCCTATCTCTGCGAGTTGAAAGAAGCACAGATCCGCGATGGCCTGCATATCTTCGGCCAATCGCCCGAAGGCACCCTCGCCCGCGACCTCGCCATCGCCCTTGCCCGCGTGCCGCGTGGCGACGGGAAGGGCGCGAATGCCTCGCTCCTGCGGGCGATGGCCGATGATTTGGAGCTGGGTTTCGATCCCCTCTCCGCCGACCTTGGCGCGGTGTGGGATGGCCCTCGGCCCGAAGCGCTGGCGGGTGACGGCGCATGGCGCACCGCTGGCGATACGGTCGAGCGGCTCGAGCTCCTCGCCCAGCGTCTGGTCGAAGGTGCCGATGCCCCCGGCCCCGCCTCCGCCGCCGTCCTCGCCGAACTCCGCAACCGCATCCTCCCCACCGTCGCCGCCTGCGGCCCAGCCGAAGGCGCGGGCCTCCTCGCTGGCCTCGATGGCCGCGCCGTTTTGCCCGGCGCGTCAGGTGCCCCCACGCGCGGGCGGCTCGACGTTCTGCCCACGGGCCGCAATTTCTATTCGGTCGACAGCCGCGCCGTGCCAACGCCGACCGCCTGGGCCTTGGGCTGGAAATCGGCGAACCTTCTCATCGAGAAGCACCTGCAAGACCACGGCGACTGGCCGCGCACCATGCTCGTAACCGCATGGGGCACAGCCAATATGCGCACCGGTGGCGATGATATTGCCCAAGCCATGGCGCTCATGGGCGTGAAGCCCAAATGGGACAGCGCCAACCGCCGTGTCACCGGCTTTGAAATCCTGCCCCAAGGCGTTCTCGGCCGCCCACGGGTCGACGTGACGCTCCGCATTTCGGGCTTCTTCCGCGATGCCTTCCCCCAGCTTATCGCCCTTTTCGATAGCGCCGCCCGTGCGGTCCAAGCCCTCGATGAACCCGACGACCTCAACCCCGCCGCCGCCCGAGCCAAAGGCGGCGAAGCCACGGCGCGGGTCTATGGCTCCAAACCCGGCGCCTATGGCGCGGGCCTTCAAGCGCTGATCGACGAGCGCATCTGGTCGGACAAAGCCGACCTCGGTGCCGCCTATCTCGATTGGGGCGGCTACAGCTATGGCGCGGCAGATGAAGGCACGCGCGACCGCGAGGGCTTTGCCGCGCGCCTCGGGCAGGTCGAAGCCATTGTCCAGAACCAGGACAACCGCGAGCACGACCTCCTCGACAGCGACGACTACTACCAGTTCGAAGGCGGTGCTGCGGCGGCTGTCTCGAGCCTTCAGGGCAAGGACCGCCCGATCTATCACAATGACCATTCCCGCCCCGAACGCCCCGTGATCCGCACCCTCGACGACGAGATCGCCCGCGTGGTGCGCAGCCGCGTGGTGAACCCCAAGTGGATCGAGGGCGTCAAACGCCACGGCTACAAGGGCGCTTTCGAAATCGCCGCGACGGTCGACTATCTCTTCGCATTCGCAGCCACGACAGGCGCCGTGCGCGGGCATCATTTCGACATGGTCGAAAGCGCCTTCCTCGAAGACGAAGCGACCCGCGACTTTATCGCCGAACACAACGCCCCCGCCCTGCGCGAGATTGCCCAGCGCCTGCAAGAGGCGATCGACCGGGGCCTCTGGCAGCCCAAGTCCAACTCGGCCCGCGCAAGGATCGGGGGCCTCCTGTGACCCCCCGCCGCGCCACCCCCGAAGATCTGCCCGCAACGCTTGCGCTGATCCAGTCGACCTTTTCTTTCATGGACGGGCGGATCGACCCGCCCTCATCCATGTATCGCCTCACGGTCGAGGATTTGACGAAGAGCGAGGTCTGGGTGATCGGCGCGCCGCCGCTTGCCTGCATCGTCCTGACGCCCAAGGCCGATGCCCTTTACCTCGGCAAACTCGCCGTCTCTGCGTCCGAGCGTGGCAAAGGCCACGCCCACGCTCTTATCGACATTGCCGAAGCCCGTGCTCGCGAGCTCGGCCTTTTTGCCCTCGAACTACAGACCCGCATCGAGCTGGTCGAAAACCAACGCCTATTTGAGACGATGGGCTTCACCGAACTCGCCCGTACCGCCCATGAGGGCTATGATCGCCCCACGTCCATCACCTACCGGAGGCCGCTATGACCGAAGACGACGACCGCCACGCCAAGAAGATGGCCAAGAAGAAGGCCGCCCGCGACAAGATCATGGCGACCAAGACCGATCAGAAGGGCCTGATCATCGTCCATACCGGCAAGGGCAAGGGCAAGTCTTCCGCCGCCTTCGGCATGATCTTCCGTTGCATCGCGCATGGGATGAAAAGCGCTGTGGTGCAGTTCATCAAGGGCGGCATGAGCACAGGCGAGCGCGATCTGATCCTGCGGTCGTTCACGGACATTTGCGAGTTTCACACCATGGGCGAAGGCTTCACCTGGGAGACTCAGGACAAGTCCCGCGATACCGAAATGGCACAGGCCGCCTGGGAAAAGGCGAAAGACCTGATCCGCGATCCGGCCAACAAGATGGTGCTCCTCGACGAGATCAACATCGCTATCCGCTATGACTATGTCGACATCGCCGATGTCGTGAAGTTCCTCACCGAGGAAAAACCGCCCATGACCCATGTCGTCCTCACCGGCCGCAATGCCCATGACGACTTGATCGAAATCGCTGACCTCGTCACCGAAATGGAGCTGATCAAGCACCCCTTCCGCTCGGGCATCAAGGCGCAGATCGGCGTGGAGTTCTAGGGGGCTCTGCCCCCGTCTCCTGACGGAGACTCCCCCGGAGTATTTCCAGCCAAAAGAAGCGGCATTCTTTTGGCTCTAAATACTCCAGGGGTGAATGCCGAAGGCAGAGGGGGCAGCGCCCCCTATTTCTTCTTCGCGGCCTCTCCGGCGGCGCGGGCGGCGTCAAGGGTCAGCGAGGTTCCAAGCGCCTGTTCGTCGACAACGAGCTCGATCACTGCCGGAAGGTTGGATGCTTTGGCGCGAGCGAAGGCTCCCGCAAACTCCTCGGTCTTGCGAACCGTCTCACCGTGCCCGCCATAAGCGCGGGCGAGGGCCGCGAAGTCGGGGTTTTGCAGCATGGTGCCGGAGATCCGACCGGGATAGTGCTTTTCCTGATGCATCCGGATCGTACCGTAGCGGCCGTTGTTGACGACGACGACGATAGGCGTCGCGCCATATTGCTTGGCGGTCGACATCTCGTT
>JBFEXG010000185.1:0-4950 GCA_041546005.1 Paracoccaceae bacterium | reverse complement strand
GTATCGAGGTTGACCGGCGGGAAGCCGCCATCCGAGGTGATGTCGCTGACAATGCGGCGCAGGAACGGGAAGGTCATGCGCGGGCACTCGATCATCAAGTAGGGGTGCATCTGCTCTTCCGGCAGGCCCTCGATGTGAAACACGCCCACATAGTCGATCTCGAGAACGAAGAGCGTATCGCCCGTTGATTTCGATTTGTTGGTGACGTTGAGCTTGGTCACAACCTCATACTGGTGATCAGCGGCGCGCTTGCGCGCGTCAAGGCTGACTTTCACAGACATTTCCGGCTGAAGCTCGCCCTGAATGCCCTTCTGCGAAAGGATATTCTCGAACGACATATCGCGGATGAACTGGGCAAGCGCCTTGCTCACCAGCTTCGGCGCCTCGGCGGGCTTGGCTTCTGTTTCGTTGGCTTCGGCCATTTTCGGCGTGCTCCCTAGAATATAATCGCGCTGTTCCTATCAGGCAGAGCGCCGAGCCTCAATGCCTAGTGGTTTTTGGTCCAGCCCGAGGGGCCTTGCGAAGGAGTTCGGGGCTCTTCGCGCAACTCTTCAAACTCGCCGTCAATAGTTGTCCCGGAATAGCCCTGGCCCGGACGGGGGCGATGCTGCGTACCACCCATCTGAAAGCTCGCGACGGTGACGCGGGATCGCACCCATCGATAGACGGCATGTCGAACGCCCGGCACCAGAAGCGCGAGACCACAGGCATCCGTAAAGAAACCGGGCGTGAGAAGGAGAGCGCCGGCGAAAAGGATCATCGCGCCATTGGCTAGCGGTTCAGTAGGATCGCTGAGCTCCGAAAAGCTTTGGCGTAGTCGGCCTAGCTCGCGCGCACCTTGCGAGCGAACGAGATACGACCCCGCCATCGCCGTCAGCAAGACAATAGCTAGCGTCGGCCAAAGACCAATCAGCCCCCCAACCTGGATGAACAATGCGATCTCGATCAGAGGAACCGCGATGAATGCAATCAAAAGCCACATAACTGTGACAAATCCTTTCTCTGCCAAAGGTGGACTTGGCCCAACCCCTCACCTACATAAGAGCCAAGTCACAGGGTTTCAAAGCCCTTGCTCCTTTATGAGGTCTTGATGAACTCTCCTATCATTCAGCTGATCGTTCTTGCTGGCATCGCGGTTTTCCTGATCCTGCGCCTGCGAAATGTTCTTGGAACACGGGAAGGCTTTGAAAAGCCCCCCACGCCGCTGCCTGCGAATGAGGCCGCCAAGCGCCGAAATCTTGAGGTGATCGAAGGCGGCCCCGACCGTGATATTATCGATCACGTCCCGGAGGACAGCGAAAGCGCCAAGGCTCTTGCGCGGATCAAATCGGCCGACCGCAGCTTCAATGTGGGCGAGTTTCTCAAGGGTGCCCGCGCGGCATACGAGATGATCCTCATGGCCTTTGAGCGGGGCGAGCTTGCCTCCGTCAAACCGTTTCTGTCGCAAGAGGTCTATCTTGCTTTCCTCGAGGTGATCGAGGGCCGCAAGGAAAAGGGCCTTACTATCGACGCCAATTTCGTCGGCCTTGCCGAGATTGCCATTCACGAAGTTGAGTTTGACGAGGCCAGCCGCGAAGCGGACGTGTCGGTCAAGTTTGTGGGCGAGTTGACCTCGGTTGTTCGCGATGCCAGCGGCGAGATCGTCGAAGGCAGCCTCAGTGAGATCAAGCGCCAGAAGGACATCTGGACCTTCTCGCGCGTGATGGGCAGCGACGATCCCAACTGGCAGCTTGTCGCCACCGGCGAATAAACCCCCATGCGGCGGAAGAGACAGCTGTCTTCCGAAGAGCGGGCTCTTTGGGATTTGGTCGCCCAGCGCACCGTTCCCATGCACAACCGGCCTGTCCGGCAAGAGCCCGCACCCGCACTCAAGCCCTCTGTTCGCGATCCGATACTGCCTGAACCGGCGGCGATCCCGGCTTTTCGCGTCGGTCAAAAAACCAGCCCTCACCGGCCGCACGAAATCGCTTCGCCTGTTGCCGAAGAGCTGTCGCAAGCCGCCCTCCGTATGGACAAGCGCGCCCACGGCAAGCTGACCAAAGGCCGGATTGAGCCTGAAGGCCGGATCGACCTGCACGGGATGACACTGTCCGAGGCCCATCCAGAGCTGATCTCGTTCATCCTATCGGCCCACGCCAGCGGCAAGCGCCTTGTTCTGGTGATCACCGGCAAAGGCAAGGACCGCGACGAAGGCGGCCCTATTCCCACGCGGCTGGGCGTATTGCGGCATCAGGTTCCGCAGTGGCTCCGCCTGCCGCCCTTGATGCAGGCGGTGCTTCAGGTCGTTCCGGCCCACATCCGCCACGGCGGGCACGGGGCCTATTACGTCTATCTACGGCGCCACCGATAGCCGACCCACGGCTTGGCGAAGCGGAACGGTCATCGCCGCTGAGGCAATAACAAACAGCACCGCGAAAACAGACAGCTGCGCGGGGAAACCAAACCCCAGATCAATGAGCCAGCCTGTTAGCCCGGGGCCAATGGCTGATCCTAGAACCATCATCGACACGACGGCGGATTTGATGGCCCCTATATGCCGCGTTCCAAAAAACTGAGCCCAGCAGGCGGCAGGAATTGTCGACTGGCCCCCGCCCGAAACCCCCATCAACGCGATCCCCAGCGCCGCCCACGCGACGGAATCGGCATGAGAGTGGGCCAGAAAACCCAGCGCAAACGGCAGAAGATAGACAGGCAAAAGCCGGGCGACCCCCCAGCGATCAATCGCCCAGCCAAAGATTTGGGTAGAGATCACTAGCGAAAGCGTTCCCAGCGGAAAGACCGTAACCAGCGCCAAGTGATCCCAACCTTTGACCTCGGCAAAATGAACCTGATGAAACCAGAACGCCGTGCTGAAAGCCGGCATCAGCATCATCGCCAGCGCCAGCGCCCAGAAGATGGGCGTTTTGAGCGCCTCGATGCGGGTCCAATGCCGCCCGTCCATTCCAACGGTGGTGTGATCCTCGGCCTCTGAAAGGGGGCTCCGCTCCAACCTCAAGAGCCGACGCAGAACAGGAAGCATGAGAAGGCAAAATACACCCGCACCGATCCACAGGGTATGCCAATCCACCTGACGCTTGAGCCAGACAAAGCTGAGCGGCAGCGTCGCCTCTCCCAAAGAAAAGCCCAGCGCCGCAATTGCCAGGGCTCTGCCGCGCGTCGCAACAAACCAACGCGCCATCGCGACGACCGAAACGGTGCTGGTCATGCCTTGCCCAAAGAAACGAAGCGCAAGAATGACGACCGGCAACAGAATGACCGAAGGGTTCAGGGCCATCGCAAAACAGGCGAGCGCCAGAAGCCCAACCACCGCCGCCCCAAGATCGCGAACCCTAACCCTATCCGCGAGCCCGCCGGCCAAAAGCATCAAGAGAGCAGAGACCCCGGTCGCAAGCGTATAAAGCCCGCCCCACTCGCCGTTTGTCAGGCCAAATGCAGAGCGGATCTCGCCGCCGAAAATCGAGATGAAGAAGGTTTGCCCGAAGGACGACAGAAAGGACAGCAAAACGCCCGCCGAAAGGAAGGGCGCGTTCTCACGCAGGAAGCGAAGGAATTGCATAAAGGGCCATCCTTTCGGGTTGGCCCTTTATGGCCGACAAGCGGCCGGATTCCACCGTTAAAGAACGTAGCGCCCGAGGTCGGTCGAGCGGCTCAGCTCGCCGAGATGTTTTTCAACGAAAGCGGCATCGACCGTCACAGCCTCGCCACCGCGGTCGGGTGCGTTAAAGCTGAGATCCTCGAAGACCCGCTCCATCACCGTATAGAGCCGCCGCGCGCCGATATTCTCGACCGAGCGGTTCACATCGGCGGCGATCTTGGCGAGCGCGGCGATGCCATCATCGGTGAACGTCACCTCGACATCCTCCGTCCCCATCAGGGCCGAGTACTGGCGCGTCAGGGCGTTGTCGGTCTCGGTGAGGATGCGGACAAAATCCTCTTCCGTCAGGGCACGGAGTTCGACACGGATCGGCAGGCGACCCTGAAGCTCGGGCAAAAGATCCGACGGCTTGGCGATGTGGAAAGCGCCCGAAGCTATAAAGAGGATGTGGTCGGTTTTCACTGGGCCGTGCTTGGTCGAAACGGTCGTGCCCTCGATCAGCGGCAGCAGATCGCGCTGAACGCCCTCGCGGCTCACATCGGCGCCGCGCGTTTCGGCGCGGGCGCAGACCTTGTCGATCTCATCGAGAAAAACGATGCCGTTCTGTTCGACCGCATCAAGCGCAGCCCGTTTGACAATCTCATCATCAAGGAGCTTGTCGGCCTCTTCCCCGATCAGAACATCATAACTTTCGGCCACGGTGAGCTTTTTGCGGGTCGTCCGTTGGAAGGCTTTGCCGAAAAGATCGCCAAGGTTCATCATCCCCGGCATCCCGCCCGGTTGGCCGGGGATTTCAAAGCCGCCCATCGGGTTTGACGTATCGGCCACCTCAAGCTCGATCACCGTGTTATCAAGCTCACCCGACCGGAGCTTCTTGCGAAACGCCTCGCGCGTCCCTTCGCGGGCATCTGTTCCGGCGATGGCGGTGATGACGCGATCTTCGGCCGACTGCTCGGCCGCGGCTTTGACCTCGCTGCGCATCTGCTCACGGGTCTGGAGAATGGCGATATCGACAAGATCGCGCACGATCTGTTCCACATCGCGCCCGACATAACCGACCTCGGTAAACTTGGTCGCCTCAACCTTGATGAACGGCGCGCGGGCAAGCTTTGCAAGGCGACGGCTGATCTCGGTTTTGCCGACACCGGTCGGCCCGATCATCAGGATGTTTTTTGGATAGACCTCATCGCGCAGATCATCGCCCAGCTGCTTGCGCCGCCAGCGATTGCGCAGCGCCACGGCCACCGCACGCTTGGCGTCTTTCTGGCCGATGATGAAACGGTCGAGTTCGGAAACGATCTCACGGGGGGTCAGGTCGGTCATGGGTGCCTCATAATGTTCTTGTCACAGGTAGG
>JBFEXG010000081.1:0-9494 GCA_041546005.1 Paracoccaceae bacterium | reverse complement strand
GGTGCAGAATATCGTTCTGGTTGGTGGCGATCACCAGCCGCTCGATGGGCAGGCCCATTTGCCGCGCGATGAAGCCTGCGAAGATATCCCCGAAGTTGCCGGTGGGGACGGTGAAGCTCACTTTGCGGTGCGGTGCGCCGAGGCTGACGGCGGAGGAGAAGTAGTAGACCACCTGCGCCAGCACCCGGCCCCAGTTGATCGAGTTAACGCCCGCCAGCCCGACCTCGTCGCGGAAGGCGAAATCGTTGAACATATCCTTCAGCGCGGCTTGGCAATCGTCGAAATCGCCGTCGACCGCGAGGGCATGGACGTTGGCCTCGGAGGGCGTGGTCATCTGCCGCCGCTGAACCTCGGAGACGCGGCCATGCGGGAAGAGGATGAACACATCGACGTTGGACAGACCCCGGAAGGCCTCGATTGCCGCCGAGCCAGTATCGCCCGAGGTGGCGCCGACGATGGTGATGCGCTTGCCCGAGCGCGCCAGAGCCGCCTGCATCATCTGGCCGATGAGCTGCATGGCGAAATCCTTGAACGCCAGCGTGGGCCCGTGGAACAGCTCCAAAAGGAAATGGTTGGGGCCAAGCTGCACCAAGGGCGCGCGGGCGGCATGGCCGAAGCCGGCATAGGCCGCGGCGAGCAGCTTGCGGAACTCGGCATCTGTGAAGGTCTCGCCGATGAAGGGGCGCATGACCTTGTAGGCGATCTCTTCATAGCTGTCGCCCGCCATGCCGGCGATCTCGGCGGCGGTCAGGGTCGGGATATCCTTCGGCACATAAAGCCCGCCATCGCGCGCGAGGCCGGTCATCATCGCCTCTTCGAAGCTCAGCTCCGGGGCCTGACCACGGGTCGAGATATAGCGCATGGGTTATTCCTTTCGGCGGGCAATGCGGAAGATCAGCCAGAGCGACATGGCCGTCCAGACGGCGGCCAGGAGGAACCAGGTGATCGCGTATTCGCGGTGATCGTTCTTGATGCCCGAGGTGTCTACCGGCACCGGCGTCACGCGCGGATCGTAATGCGACGCTTGCCGCAGAACGACGAGGATCGGCTCGGCGGCGAGCGCCTCGGCCATGGGGGCCACGTCGCGGGCGAACCAGATGCCCTTGGCAAGGTCGGGCGCGGGGGTCGACGAAGTCTGGTCGTCGGGCCAAAGCAAGTTGCCGAGGATCTCAGCGGGCGTCAGGTCGGGCGCGGCGCTCTTGGCCTCGAGCGGCATGACACCGAGATCGACCATGATGGTGCGGCCGTCATCGATCGTGACCGCCGAGATCACGCGATAGCCGGTTCCGGCGCTTGTGCCCGACGAAAGGACATGCAGCTCGCGGCCCGTCGGCGTGCCGTGAAACGTCACAGCGCGGTATTCAAGCTCGGCTTCGGTGGGGCTTTCGGGAAGGGCAATCGCGGGGGCGGCAATCTGGGTTTCGATCTCGTGCAGGATGCCGCGTTTCCAATCGAGCCGCTGGACCTGCCAGAAGCCGAGGCTGAGGAGCACGCCCGTGCCCACAATCCCCATCAGGACCGGAAAGAAATAGCGGCGCATTGCCTGCCCCTTTTCAGACGACAAACGCGCGCGAAGGTCCGCGCGCGTTTGGTTTGTTTTCCATCAGACGGGAAGGGTCAACCCCTGCCCGGCCAAAGGCGCTCTTACTGGCCCCAGATGTAGACGGCGGCGAAGAGGAACAGCCACACAACGTCGACGAAGTGCCAGTACCAGGCGGCGGCCTCGAAGCCGACGTGCTGTTCCTGGGTGTAGTGGCCCTTATAGACGCGCATCAGCGTGACGAAGAGGAAGATCGTGCCGATGATGACGTGGAAGCCGTGGAAGCCGGTCGCCATGAAGAAGGTCGCGCCATAGATGTTGCCCGACAGGCCGAAGGCAGCGTGGGTGTATTCGTAGGCCTGGAAGAAGGTGAAGAGCGCGCCAAGGGCAATCGCGAGGATCAGGCCGGTCTTCATGTCTTGGCGGTTGTTGTCATGGGTCAGAGCGTGGTGCGCCCAAGTGGCGGCACAGCCCGACAGAAGCAGGATCAACGTGTTGATCAGCGGCAGATGCCAAGGATCGAAGGTCTCAATGCCAGCCGGCGGCCAGACGCCATCAACGATCGGCGACATCGGCCCCATCGGGTACATGGCGCTTTTGAAGAAGGCCCAGAACCATGCGAGGAAGAACATGACCTCGGACATGATGAAGAGAATGAAACCATAGCGCAGGCCGATGCGGACAACCGGGGTGTGATCGCCGGTTTGGCCTTCGTGAACCACTTCCGACCACCAGGCGAACATCGTGTAGAGAACGCCAGCAAGGCCGATCAGGAACATGTAGGGCCCGCTGTCCTTCATCCACAGGACAGAGCCGAACAGCATGATGAAGGCCGATACCGCCCCGACGAGGGGCCAGATCGACGGCGGAAGGATGTGGTAGTCGTGATTCTTAGCGTGCGCCATAACGGTCTTCCCTGTGGCTTGGTCTTTAGTTGGTTTCTATGGCGTCAGACGCCGGATTTGTCAAAGCGGCCTGTTCGTCCGGCAGGTCGATTTCATAGAAGGTGTAAGAGAGTGTGATCGTGTGCACATACTTGGCATCGCGGTCGTTCACGATGGCCGGATCGACATAGAAGCTGACCGGCATCTCGACCGTTTCACCGGGCTGGAGCACCTGCTCGGTAAAGCAGAAACACTCAATCTTATCAAAGAAGTAGCCCGCCTCGTAGGGCGTCACGTTATAGGCGGCCTGACCGGCGACGGGATGGTCTGTCGGGTTGTGCGCCTCGTAAAACGCGAGGCCGGTTTCACCGATCCGCAGCGTCATTTCGCGCTGCATCGGCTTGAATGTCCACGGCATACCGCGATCCAATGACGCATCAAAACGGATGGTAATTGTCTGGTCGAGGACGACATCGCTGTTGGTTTCGGCCGTATTCGTCACCCCACCAAAGCCGGTGACTCGGCAGAACCAGTCGTAAAACGGCACCGAGGCCCAAGCGAGCCCGCCCATGACAACCACAACGCCGACGGTTTGGAGAACCGTCTTCTGCGGACCGTCGATCTCTCTGCCGAAGAGCTTCATTCCGACGCGACTGCCCCCTCTTCGCCTTCCAGCGGCACGAGAGCAGGCTGAACGACATGGTCGTAGCCCTGAAACTTGCTGGCGTCGCCCAGCTCTTGGACCTTCACCACCGTGAGCAGAAAGACCAGCGCGACGAAGGCCAGCAGGAGCCCCAGAAGGCCCATGTTGCGGCCTTTGCGCCGCTGGTGCAGCTCGTGTTCAACCTTGATCGACATTACCAACCTCCAAGGCCCCACGGGCGCAGGGCCGCCTCGGCCAGAAGCGCCGAAAAATGCAGGAACAGATAGGCCAGCGATACTTTGAATGCGGCCTTTTCGGCAGCAAAGTTATCGGCCTCGGCCTGTGCCTCGTCGCGCCGCCAGACGCGGTAACAGGCCTTGAGGAACCACAGATTGAGCACCAGGGCGGTTGCCAGATATATCGGCCCGCCGATTGAAGTAAAAGCGATGGCCAGCGCCACGGGGACGAGCGCAACCATATAGCCCATGATGTGATTGCGGGTAACGCGGCGGCCATGGGTCTCGGTCAGCATAGGCACGCCGGCATTGCCGTAGTCGGACTTCACGAAGATCGCCAGCGCCCAGAAGTGCGGCGGGGTCCACATGAAGATCAGCGCGAACATCAGGATCGATTCGAGGCTGACCCCGCCTGTGGCCACGGCCCAGCCGATCATCGGCGGGAAGGCGCCGGCGGCGCCGCCGATCACGATGTTCTGCGGCGTCGAGCGCTTGAGCCACATCGAATAGATGACGGCGTAGAAGAAGATGGTGAAGGCCAGAAGCCCCGCGGCGAGGAAGTTGGTCGCTAGCGCCAGCAGGATCACCGAGAAGGCCGAGAGCGTCAGGCCAAGGCCCAGCGCCTCGCCCGGCTGGACCTTGCCCGATGGGATCGGCCGCTTGGCGGTGCGGCGCATGATCCGGTCGATGTCGGCGTCCCACCACATGTTGAGCGCGCCCGAAGCACCGGCGCCAACCGCGATGCAGAGGACGGCAACGAAGGCGATGAAGGGATGCACCGGAACCGGAGCGACGAAAAGGCCGACGAGGGCGGTAAAAACCACCAAAGACATCACACGCGGCTTCAGAAGGGCAAAGTAGTCGCCCATCCCGGCTTCATGCGATGTCTGCTCTAGGCTCACGTCGGTCATCATACTTCCAGTGGGCGACGGGCGGACCCGTCAGAAGTGACTGGACCCGCCAAGCGGGCCCAAACACGCAGGGCAGGCAACGCCCGCCCTGTCAGAGATTAGGCGGCGATCAGACGCCGTGCTCTTCCTTCGCGGCGGCGAGCCATTCGGCATAGGCCGCTTCGCTGACAACCTTGACGGTGATCGGCATATAGGCGTGGTCCTTGCCGCAAAGCTCGGAACACTGGCCGAAGTAGATGCCTTCCTGTTCTGCGGCGAACCACAGCTGGCCGATACGGCCCGGAACGGCGTCCTGCTTCACACCGAAGGCCGGGATGGTCCAGGAGTGGATCACGTCCGCGCCGGTGACATGCATGACGACCACGGCGCCAACCGGGATCACGACGGCGGTGTCAGTCGCCAGAAGGAATTCCTGATCGGTATAGCCGGCCTCGGCAAGCTGGGCGCTGATCGACTCGTTGAGGTTGCCCTCGCCGTAGCCGATCATGAAGCTGTCGTAGGCGATGCCTTCGTCAGTGTACTCATAGTTCCAGTACCACTGGTTGCCAGTGACCTTGATGTGGATGTCGCCCTCGGGGAATTCCTGCTGCTTGAACAGGGTCGGCAGCGAAAAGGCGCCGATGAAGACGAGGATCAGGATCGGGACAATGGTCCAAGCCACTTCGAGCGGCGAGTTGTGCGAGAAGCTGGCCGGGTTCGGGTTGGCGCGCTTGTTGTAGCGGATGATCACAAAGGCCAGAAGGCCGACGACGAAAATCACAATCGCGGTGATGATCACGAGGATCATACCGTCGAGCCACTGAAGATCGCGAGCCAGTTCAGACGCGGCAGGCTGAAAGCCGATCCCCTGATCTTTGGGCGCGCCGATGATCTCGAGCTGCTGGTTGACGGCCTGCGCGCTGGCGGCAGCGGCGGCAAAGATCAGCCCGGCTGCAGCCGAAAGCTTGGTGACGAGGTTGGTCAGTCGCATGTCATACCCTGTTCTTGATGGCGCGCAGTCACGCCCCTTTAGGAATCCGCACCGGAGCACGGGGCGGAATCCCGTTGTATCCGCGAGTGCATGTCACATATCCTGACGCACAACTCAAGAACTGCAATTGCGGCAAACGGACGCTTTTTGCACCGAGTGTCTGCAAAATTGGGGAATCCCGCATGACTTCCGAAGCTTTCCGCCCTTTTGAAACCGCGCTTGATCGTGAAACCGCCCTCAAACTACTTCGCGAGGCCACACTCGGCGCTGATGACGGCGAGCTATTTCTCGAGCGGCGGCGCTCCGAAGTTCTGACGTTCGATGACGGACGGGTGAAGACCGCGAGCTTTGATGCCTCGGAAGGATTCGGTCTGCGCGCGGTGCGCGGCGAAACAGCAGGATATGCCCATTCGACGACGCTCGACGAGCACGCGCTCAAGCGCGCCGTGGCCACAACGCGGCTTGCCGTGGGCAGTGGCGGCGGGACCATGGCCGACGCGCCGCGTGCCACAAATCGCAAACTCTATACCGACGCCGACCCGATGCTGGAGGCGACCTTCCCCGCCAAAATCGACCTTCTGGCCGAGATCGACGCCTTTGCCCGCGGGCTTGATCCGCGCGTGGTGCAGGTGTCTGCGACGGTGGCGGCTTCGCTTCAGGAAGTGGCGATCCTGCGGCCCGAAGGAACGCTTGTGACAGACACCCGGCCGATGGCGCGGCTCAATGTCTCAGTGATCGTTGAAGACAAGGGCAGGCGCGAGAGCGGCGGCACGGGCGGCGGCGGGCGGATCGGGCTGAGTGGCGTCATTGCCACCGATGTCTGGCAAAAGCAGGTGCGCGAAGCGCTGCGGATTGCGACGATCAACCTTGAAGCCGAGCCCGCTCCGGCAGGGGTGATGGACGTCGTCCTGGGGAATGGCTGGCCGGGAATCCTTTTGCACGAAGCCGTGGGCCACGGACTTGAAGGCGATTTCAACCGCAAAGGCACAAGCGCCTTTTCCGGCCTTCTCGGCCAGCGGGTCGCAGCACCCGGCGTGACGGTACTTGACGATGGCACGATCCCCGACCGGCGCGGCTCGATCACAGTCGACGATGAGGGCACGCCGAGCCAGAAGAACGTTCTGATCGAGGATGGAATCCTCGTAGGCTATATGCAGGACCGCCAGAACGCCCGCCTCATGGGCGTCGCCCCCACCGGAAACGGCCGCCGCGAAAGCTATGCCCACGCGCCGATGCCGCGCATGACCAACACCTATATGCTGGCTGGCACTGCCGATCCGGCATCAATGGTGGCTGATCTGAAGGACGGCATTTATGCGGTCGGCTTTGGCGGCGGGCAGGTCGATATCACCAACGGCAAGTTTGTCTTCAGCTGCACCGAGGCCTATCGCGTCAAGAACGGTAAGGTCGGCGCGCCGGTGAAGGGCGCGACGCTGATTGGCGATGGACCGACCTCGCTCAAGCAAATCCGCGCGATTGGCAACGACATGGCGCTTGACCCCGGCATCGGCAATTGCGGCAAGGCGGGGCAATGGGTGCCGGTCGGCGTTGGCCAGCCGAGCCTTTTGATCGGTGGGTTGACCGTGGGTGGCGCGGGCGGATGAGGGGCCAATAATCCCACGGCGCTTTACCTGTGGTTAACCATTCGCGCTTTACAGAAGTCTGGCAACAGATGGAGCGTCGGATGGCAGGAGACAACAGCTCTTCCACTCACCCCCCACTCCCACCCACCACGGAAGACGACCGGTTTTCGGCGCTCCGTCTGTTGCGCTCAAGACGGGTCGGTATCTCGACCTATTATCGCCTCCTCAGCGAACACGGGACGGCGGAGCGGGCACTTGCCGCCCTGCCCCGCTTGGCCCGTGACGCGGGGATGGCGGATTACCAGATTTGCCCCGAAGGCGTTGTCGGTGCCGAGCTAAAAGCCGGACGGGCCGCCAGCGCGCGGCTCGTGTTTCGTGGCGAGGCCGAGTATCCTGCGGCACTGACCGCTCTTTCCGACGCACCACCGATGCTTTGGGTCGCCGGCAAGGTGGACCTGCTGCAACGCCCACTCGTCGCCATAGTTGGAGCGCGCAACGCCTCGTCGCTTGGCCTGAGGATGGCGCGGCGGATGGCGGCTGAACTTGCCGAAGAGGGCATTGTGACCGTTTCCGGCCTTGCACGGGGCGTTGATGCCGAGGTGCACCACGAGACATTGAAGAGCGGGACAATCGCGGTCATGGCGGGCGGGGTCGATTATATCTATCCGCAAGAGAACGCCGCGCTCACGCATGACATCGGCCATCATGGTCTGCGCCTGTCAGAGCAGCCCATGGGCCTTCAGCCGCAAGCGCGGCATTTCCCGACGCGCAACCGATTGATCGCAGGATTGGCGCGGGCGGTCGTGGTGATCGAGGCGGCAGCCAAGTCTGGCAGCTTGATTACAGCCGAAGCTGCGCTGGCGCTCGGCCGCGACGTTCTGGCCGTGCCGGGGCATCCGTTTGATGCCAGGTCGGGCGGTTGCAACCACCTGATCCGCGACGGCGCGGTTCTGGTGCGTTCGGCGGCGGATGTGATCGAAGTGTTGAACGCCCAGCCACAGGAGATCGCCGCCAAAGCGCACGCCGTGCCTGAACCGATCCGACCCCGCCCGGCGCGAACGTTGCGGGAAACGGCCGATCTTCACCGGCAAATTCTCGCCCGCCTCGGCCCTTCGCCTTTGGCCGAGGATCAGCTCATTCGAGACATCGCCGCGCCCGCGGCGGCGGTTTCGCCGGTGCTTCTCGATCTCGAACTTTCGGGGCGCATCCACCGCCAGCCGGGCGGCCTTTTGGCGCGGGTCGACTAGGCCGCGGGGCGAAACAGCGGACTTCCCGGGCAATGTTTGCCTGTCATTGCGGCTCTCTTCCGATCAGTGGATTGACAATGCCTCGGCCCCTCACTCATGGTGCGCGACCTGAACATTGCCCCTAGAATTTAAGGTTGAAGATGCCCGTAGTTGTTGTTGAATCCCCGGCTAAGGCCAAGACAATCAACAAATATCTCGGGTCCGAATATACCGTCCTCGCCTCCTACGGCCACGTCCGCGACCTGCCTGCCAAGGATGGTTCGGTCGATCCCGAACAGGGATTCGCGATGGAATGGGAGATTGCGTCTGACAGCAAAAAGCACGTCAAAGCGATTGCCGACGCGCTGAAAGACGATCCCGCCCTGATCCTTGCCACCGACCCCGATCGCGAGGGCGAAGCGATCAGCTGGCACCTGCGCGAGGCGCTGACCGCCCGCAAGGCAATCAAGAAAGATACCGCCGTCAGCCGCGTGACCTTCAACGCCATCACCAAATCCGCCGTGACCGAGGCGATGGCCCACCCGCGCGAGATCGACGCGCCGCTGGTCGAGGCCTATCTCGCCCGCCGCGCGCTCGATTATCTCGTGGGGTTCAACCTCTCGCCCGTTCTCTGGCGCAAGCTGCCGGGGGCGAAATCGGCAGGGCGCGTGCAGTCGGTCTGCCTGCGGCTGATCGTCGAGCGCGAAATGGAGATCGAGGCGTTCCGGGCGCAGGAATACTGGTCGGTTACGGCGCGGCTGAAGAACCCGCGCGGGCAGGAGTTTGAGGCGCGGCTCGTCAGCCTTGCCGGAAAGAAGCTCGAAAAATTCGATCTGGCGGATGCAATGCGGGCCGAAATGGCCGTGCAGGCCGTGAGGAGCCGCGATCTCGCGGTCAAGTCGGTCGAAGCCAAGCCCGCAAACCGCAACCCCGCGCCTCCCTTCATGACCTCGACGCTCCAGCAGGAGGCGAGCCGCAAGTTCGGCATGGGCGCGCGCCAGACCATGTCGGCCGCCCAGCGCCTCTATGAGGCCGGCCACATTACCTATATGCGGACCGACGGCATCGACATGGCCCCCGAGGCGGTCATGGCGGCGCGGGATGCAATCAAAGAGCGGTTTGGCGCCGATTACCTGCCCGCCAGCCCGCGGATGTACAAGAACAAGGCCAAGAACGCGCAGGAAGCCCACGAGTGCATCCGCCCGACCGACATGCGGCTGACGGCTGAAAAGCTGCGCACCACGGATGCCGATCAGCGCAAGCTCTACGATCTGATCTACAAGCGCACGATCGCGAGCCAGATGGCCGCCGCGCGGCTAGAGCGCACCACGGTCGATATCGCCAGCGACGACGAGCAGGTGATCCTGCGGGCCACGGGTCAGGTCGTGCTATTTGACGGCTTCATCGCGATCTACGAAGAGGGCCGCGACGACAACGGCGACGACGATGAAGGCCGCCTGCCCCAGCTTGCGCAGGGCGAGAAGGCCGACAAGCTGGCCGT
>JBFEXG010000299.1:0-2990 GCA_041546005.1 Paracoccaceae bacterium | reverse complement strand
TGCGCTATGGCCTCGCTTCTGGTGCGCGTGGGCGTTCTCGACCCGCAGCACCCCGCCGCCCGCGCTCGCATCAACGCTCCGATCCACAACCGGCGCGGCATCCATGCGGCGGGGGTCAGGCCAGCGGCGGCGCTGGCCTAGGCGGCGAAGTCAGACCGGGCGTAGCCCTGAATATAGAGAAGGGCCGTCAGATCGCCGTGGTTGATGCGGATATCGCACTGGGCTTGAACCGCGGGCTTGGCGTGTAGCGCCACGCCGGTTCCGGCAAGGCCGAGCATCCCGAGGTCGTTGGCCCCATCGCCCACCGCCAGAACGTCTGAAGCGGCAAGGCCGAGCCGCGCGGTAATCTCATGCAGCGCCTGCACCTTGGCCTCGCGCCCGAGGATCGGCATGGCCACCTTGCCTGTGAGTTGGCCGCCCTCGGCCAGAAGCGTGTTCGCACGGTTTTCGTCAAAGCCGAGCGAAGCGGCCACCCGACCGGTGAAAGCGGTGAACCCGCCTGACACCAGCGCGGCATAGGCCCCCGCCGCCTGCATCGTCGCCACCAACGCCTTGCCACCGGGCATAAAGGTGATCCGGCTTTCCAGAACCGTGTCGATCACGGTTTCCGGCAGACCCTGCAAAAGCCCGACCCGCTCTTTCAGCGCCGCCTCGAAATCCAACTCGCCATTCATCGCCCGTGCGGTGATCGCCGCCACGCGTTCGCCCACACCGGCCTCGGCGGCCAACTCGTCGATGCATTCCTGCTCGATCATCGTGCTGTCCATGTCCGCGAGAAGCATCTTTTTGCGGCGCCCTGCCTGAGGCTGGATCACCAGATCGACCCCCTGCCCCTGCAGGCTCTCCCACACATCCCAGCGGTTCCCCGGCATCTGCGGCACGGCAAATTCCGCGGCCTCGCCCGCCGCGAGCCACTGCGCCCCACCGCCGCCCCATGCATTGCGGAGCGACTCGACAAGCGGGGCTTCGAGCGAGGGGTTGGCGGGGCTGGTCAGAAGGGTGACGGCGAACATGGCGGCTCCGGTCCTAGAATGCGCGCCTAATGCACGATCGGGGCTGCGATTCCAAGCGGGCCAAAAGGTGCTGGCGCCTCGGGACGAGCATCAAAGTTTCCTATCGTAGCCGTTTGGGGTCGTATTTGACTCCAAAACAGCCGCCTTTGCGTCACTTTGGCCATTGTGGCTCGCTTCGCCCCCCGATATCCCCATCCGTGGGACACCCCTCCCCAACGAGGGGCATATATCTGTGAGGATATCAGAAATGGCACTGACCAAACCGGCATCGCGGCCGGTCAATCCGCGGTTCTCTTCCGGCCCCTGCGCCAAACCCCCCACATGGACACTCGAAGCTCTGGCAGACGCGCCGCTTGGCCGCTCGCATCGCGCCGGCGTTGGCAAGGCCAAGCTCAAAGAAGCGATCGACCTGACGGCCGAGATCCTTGGCATCCCCGCCAATTACCGCGTCGGCATCGTTCCGGCCTCGGATACCGGCGCTGTCGAGATGGCGCTCTGGTCGCTCCTTGGCGAACGGCCTGTCGAGATCGCCGCTTGGGAAAGCTTTGGCGCCGGCTGGGCGACCGATGTGGTCAAGCAGCTCAAGATTTCCGCCACGGTCCACACCGCGGACTATGGCAAGATCGTCGACCTCTCGACGCTCGATTATGACAACGACGTTGTCTTCACCTGGAACGGCACGACCTCGGGCGTGCGCGTGGTCTCGGGCGAGGTGATCCCCGCGGATCGCAAGGGCCTGACCATCTGCGACGCAACGAGCGCCGCTTTCGCGCAGGATCTGCCGTGGGACAAGCTCGATGTCGTCACCTTCTCGTGGCAGAAGGTCATGGGCGGCGAGGCTGCGCACGGGATGCTGGTGCTCAGCCCCCGCGCTGTCGATCGGCTGGAAAGCTATACCCCCGCATGGCCCCTGCCCAAGATCTTCCGCATGACCTCGAAAGGCAAGCTGATCGAAGGCATCTTTCAGGGCGAGACGATCAACACGCCGTCGATGCTGGCGGTCGAGGATTATCTCTTTGCGCTCAAGTGGGGCAAATCCATCGGCGGCCTCGATGCGCTCAAGCACCGAGCCGATGCCAATGCCCGCGCGATCTGGAATTTCTGCGCCAGCCGCGACTGGATCGACAACCTCGCCGAAGACAAGGCGACACGGTCGAACACCAGCGTGTGCCTGAAGTTCACCGATCCGCGCATCACCGATGGCGCCGCTTTCGCCAAGGCCGTGGCCAAACGGCTCGAGACCGAGAAGATCGCGCTCGATATCGGCGCCTATCGCGATGCCCCCGCGGGTCTTCGCGTCTGGTGCGGCGCGACCGTCGAGACCTCGGATATCGAGGCGATGCTGCCGTGGCTCGAGTGGGCCTACCAGACCGAGATCGAAGCGCTGCTGCAAGCGGCCTGAGGCGGGCGGCCCAGCGCCGCCCCTCACCCCTCCAAACCATTTCCAATGAAGGAGCCCAACATGGCCCCCAAAGTTCTCATCTCCGACGCCCTGTCGGATGCCGCCGTCCAGATCTTCCGCGACCGCGGGATCGAGGTCGATTTCCAGCCCGCCCTTGGCAAAGACAAGGATGCCCTCCTTGCCATCATCGACCAGTATGACGGCCTCGCCATCCGCTCGGCCACCAAGGCCACCGAAAAGCTGATCGAAAAGGCCACCAACCTGCGCGTGATCGGCCGCGCGGGCATCGGCGTTGATAACGTCGATATCCCCGCCGCCTCGAAGAAGGGTATCATCGTGATGAACACGCCCTTCGGCAACTCGATCACCACCGCAGAACACGCCATCGCCATGATGATGGCCGTGGCCCGCCAGATCCCCGAGGCCAGCACATCGACCCACGCCGGCAAGTGGGAGAAATCGCGCTTCATGGGGGTCGAGCTGACCGGCAAGACCCTCGGCGTGATCGGCGCGGGCAATATCGGCTCGATCGTCTGCGACCGCGCCCGTGGCCTGAAAATGAAGGTGATCGCCTA
>JBFEXG010000267.1:0-3479 GCA_041546005.1 Paracoccaceae bacterium | reverse complement strand
CGCGCCCGCTCGATCCCAATGCCTTCCACGAAATCTTCGGTATTCCGAAGCCCAGCCGTATCCAAAAGCGTAACTGGAAGACCGCCAAGATCCATTCTGACCTCGATCACATCCCGTGTTGTGCCCGCATATTCGGAGGTGATCGCCGCCTCCCGCCCCGCAAGCCGGTTGAGCAGCGTTGATTTCCCGACGTTCGGCGCGCCAACAATCGCCACCTCAAAGCCATCGCGGATGCGCTCTGCGATCTTCACGCCCTCCGCCTCTCGCCGCATCTCATTACCAACGCGGCCCAGCAGCTCGGACACCTCAGGATAGACATCAACCGGCACATCTTCGTCGGCAAAGTCGATTGTCGCCTCGACCAAAGCCGCCGCCCGGATCAGATCCCGGCGCCAACCCTCGGCCTTGTCCCCCAACGCGCCGGAAAGCACGCGCATTGCCTGGCGCCGCTGAGCCTCGGTCTCGGCGTCAATGAGGTCTGCCAACCCCTCGACCTGCGCAAGGTCAAGGCGGCCGTTCTCCATCGCTCTGCGGGTGAATTCTCCGGCTTCCGCCTGACGCAGCCCGGGCTGCGCTGCAAGTTCGGCCAAGACGCTTCGTTGAACCGCTGGGCTGCCATGCAGATGAAGCTCGACAACATCCTCACCGGTAAAGCTATGACCCTTACCAAAGCCCAGAACCAGCGCCTCATCGATCACGCTGCCGTCCTGCCCCCGCAGCTTGCGCAGCGCGCGACCATCGGTCGGCACCGCGCCACATAGCGCCCCGGCGGCCGCAAAAGCCTCAGGCCCGGAAATCCGGATGATCGCAACGCCAGCTTTGCCCGCCGCCGTTGCCAGGGCGAATATCGTATCCATCGTTATAAGCCGTTGATAAGGCTGGGTTTAGGTGTTCATCGAGTCGAAGAAATCGGAATTTGTCTTCGTCTGCTTGAGTTTGGAAATCAGGAATTCGATGGCGTCGGTGGTACCCATCGGATTGAGAATCCGGCGCAGCACAAACGTTTTCTGAAGATCGATCTTGTCGACCAGAAGATCTTCCTTCCGGGTGCCCGACTTGAGAATGTCCATCGCCGGGAAGACGCGCTTGTCGGCCACCTTGCGATCAAGAACGATCTCCGAGTTGCCGGTGCCCTTGAATTCCTCAAAGATCACCTCATCCATCCGGCTCCCGGTGTCGATCAGCGCAGTGGCGATGATGGTCAGCGAACCGCCCTCTTCGATGTTCCGCGCCGCGCCAAAGAACCGCTTGGGCCGCTGCAGCGCGTTGGCATCCACACCACCGGTCAAAACCTTGCCCGAAGACGGCACGGTCGTGTTGTAGGCGCGGCCGAGGCGGGTGATCGAATCAAGCAGGATCACAACATCGCGCTTGTGCTCGACAAGGCGCTTGGCCTTCTCGATCACCATCTCCGCCACAGCAACGTGCCGCGAGGCCGGCTCGTCAAAGGTCGAAGACACGACCTCACCCTTCACGCTCCGCTGCATATCGGTCACCTCTTCGGGGCGCTCATCGATCAGCAGAACGATCAAATAGCACTCGGGGTGGTTCCGCTCGATCGAATGGGCGATGTTCTGCAGCAAGACGGTTTTGCCTGTCCGCGGCGGCGCCACGATCAGCGAACGCTGACCTTTGCCGATCGGCGCCACCAGGTCGATGATCCGGGCCGACCGATCCTTAAGGGTCGGATCGTCCTCGATCTCCATTTTCAGGCGCTCATCGGGATAAAGCGGGGTCAGGTTATCAAAAGCTACCTTGTGACGCGCCCGCTCAGGATCTTCGAAATTTATTGATTCGACCGCGACCAGCGCGAAATAGCGCTCTGCGTCGTTGGGTTCCTTGATGACCCCTTCAACAGTGTCACCGGTCCGCAGCGAATATTGGCGGATCATATCGGGGCTCACATAGATATCATCCGGACCCGGCAGATAGTTGGCTTCAGGCGAGCGCAGGAAGCCAAAGCCGTCCTGAAGCACCTCGAGAACCCCATCACCGCCGATCACCCAATCCTCATCCGCCCGCTCACGCAGGATGGCGAACATCATGTCGCCCTTCCGCATGGTCGAGGCGTTCTCGATCTCGAGCTCTTCGGCCATCGCCAAAAGGTCTTTTGGGCTCTTGGCTTTCAGGTCGGCAAGATTCAGGCGATGCGGCTGGGGCATATGTAAAAGCTCTCCCGGCCCATCGGTCGGGCCGTGTGTCGTCATGTGATCGGAATAATCCCTGCCGGACGGCGGGCTCTCATCCCTTAGGGCGCAAAGCCTGTCGAGTCAATTCCAGTGCTAGAACTTGAGGATCACCGCAAAGACGATGAGCAGCATCAGAACGGTCGGAACCTCGTTGATCATCCGATAGGTCCGGCCGGTGCGCGTATTCTTCCCTTCGGCAAACTCGCGGCGGCGCAGCGCAAGCCAATAGTGAACATAGGTCATCCCGACCACCGATCCCGCCTTGACCCAAGGCCAGACCGAGGACCAATCGATCACTCCGGGTGTTAGAACGAGCAGCAGACCAAACAGCCACGAGGCGATCATTGCCGGCCTCATAATGAAATAGAGAAGCTTGTGCTCCATGATCTGAAAGGTCTTGTCGAGTTCCGAGCCGACCGTTGCCTTCTCGGCATGATACACAAAGAGCCTCGGCAGATAAAACATCCCAGCCATCCAAGAAATGACCGACACAATGTGCAGCGCCTTGGTCCAAGGATAGATCGTGTTGAGAAGTTCCAACATGGTGCCTCCGTACATCCTTCAAATAATATAAGATATTAAAGAAAGATTGATGATGATGTATTGCGGTGGATAAGCCGGGTTTCAAGAGCTGTCCACAGAAACACCCCAAGGAAGTGCGGATCTGGAAAATCACCAGCGGCCGAGAATTAACGCGTCTTAACAAAGCATTACCCGAAGTAATCTCGCGCTCCAGGACCAAACTTTCCGCCCATCAGGGTATATCCACAGCTTGCAGTTTTCCTTATCCTCTGTGGATCAGAGCTTGGCAAAGCGGGCCATCTTGGCCAGATATCCCACTTGACACATAGCGGTTGCAGAGCCGCCCTCTCCATCCCAGAGTCGCCCAACGAGCTACACGCGGGTTATCCACATGACTGTCCAGATCATCCTCGCCTCCGGCTCCGCAATTCGCGCCGCGCTTCTGCGCAATGCTGGCGTCCCGATCGAGGTTCAAAAGCCCCGCGTCGATGAAGAGATGATCCGCGAAGCCCTTCTGGCCGAGGGCGCAACCCCGCGCGATGTGGCCGACGCCCTGGCCGAGAGCAAAGCACGCAAGATCGCCGAGAAAAACCCCGAGGCTTGGGTGATCGGCTGCGATCAGGTTCTGTCCTTCAAGGGCCACCTACTCTCCAAGCCGACCGATCCAGCCGATGCGCGCGCCCAGCTCGCCGCCATGCGGGGCCAGACCCACAAGCTCCTTTCCGCAGTTGTCCTTTATGCCGAAGGCAAGCCCGTCTGGCGCCATGT
>JBFEXG010000301.1:0-2964 GCA_041546005.1 Paracoccaceae bacterium | reverse complement strand
TCGCCAAGCGCGGCGGCATCCCGATGTATCGTCTGATGGACGTGCGCGGGGCGATGCGGGCCGATGGGGCGGCCTATGAAGAGGCCACGACAATTGCGGGCGCGGTTGCGCGTGGTGAGCGGAGCCTCAGCGAGGCCGAGGCGGATGCGCTGAACCTCGTGCCGGATCATCTGCGCGGGCTTGACCGGTTCGAGGCGCGCGAGAAGGTGGTGGCCGAGATCACGGCCGAGGGCCTTGCGGTGATGACCCGCGCCGACGATCCGCGTCTTGGCAAGGCGGCGCTCAAAGAAGGGTCCGAGGGCGCAGACGCCCCTGCCCCGCTCGTCGAGGCCAAGAAGATCATGCAGCCCTTTGGCGACCGCTCGAAGGTTGTCATCGAGCCGATGCTGACCGACCAGTGGTTTGTCGATGCCGAGAAGATCGTCGGCCCCGCGCTCGATGCCGTGCGGTCGGGCAAGATCACCATCATGCCCGAGAGCGGCGAGAAGACCTATTACCATTGGCTGGAGAATATCGAGCCGTGGTGCATCAGCCGCCAGTTGTGGTGGGGGCATCAGATTCCGGTGTGGTATGACGCCGATGGCAATCACTATTGCGCTCCGACCGAGGCCGAGGCGCAGGCCAAGGCTGGCGCCGGTGTTGCGCTGACTCGCGACCCCGATGTGCTCGACACCTGGTTCTCGTCAGGCCTCTGGCCGATCGGCACGCTCGGCTGGCCGGAAGAGACCGACGCCTACACGCGTTATTTCCCGACCGATGTTCTCATAACGGGCCAAGACATCCTGTTCTTCTGGGTCGCCCGGATGATCATGATGCAACTGGCTGTCGTGGATCAGATCCCGTTCCACACTGTCTATCTTCACCAGCTCGTCCGCGACGAGAAGGGCAAGAAGATGTCGAAGACCACGGGCAACGTGATCGATCCTCTGGTGATCGTCGACGAATATGGCGCCGATGCGCTGCGCTTTACCAATGCCTCGATGGCGGCGATTGGCGGGGTCTTGAAGCTCTCGGAAGACCGGATCAAGGGCTTCCGCAACTTTGGCACCAAGCTCTGGAATGCCTGCCGCTTTGCCGAGATGAACGGCGCCTTGGGGGGCGATGGAACGATGCCCGCGCCCACCGCCACCGTGAACCGCTGGATCATCGGCGAGGTCGCCAAGGTGCGCGAAGAGGTCGATGCGGCGCTCGCGGCCTATCGCTTCAACGATGCGGCCAGCGCGCTTTACGCCTTTGTCTGGGGCAAGGTCTGCGACTGGTATGTGGAGCTGTCAAAGCCACTCCTCCTCGATGGAGAAGGCGCAATCAAGGCCGAAACTCAGGCGACCATGGCTTGGGTTCTCGATCAGTGTCTGGTCCTTCTGCACCCGATCATGCCCTTCATCACCGAAGAGCTTTGGGGCGTGGCCGGCACGCGGGCCAAGATGCTCGTCCATGCCGATTGGCCGGACTATACCGCCGCCGATCTCGTCGATCTGGTGGCGGATGCCGAGATGAACTGGACCATCAGCCTGATCGAGGGCATCCGCTCGGCACGGGCGCAGATGAACGTGCCGGTGGGGCTCTATGTGCCGGTGGTGATGACCGAGGCCGATGATGCAGCGCGCGGCGCCTATGCGAACAACGAGGTGATGATCAAACGGCTTGCGCGGATCGGCGAGGTGAGCGAGGCGGCGGTTGCGCCGAAGGGCTCGATCACCATCCCCACGAACGGCGCGACATTCGCCCTGCCGCTGGCGGATATCATCGACGTGGGCGCCGAGAAGGCCCGCGTGCAGAAGGCGCTGGAAAAGCTCGGCAAAGAGCTGGGCGGTCTGCGCGGTCGTCTGAACAACCCAAGCTTCGTGGCATCCGCCCCCGAAGAGGTGGTCGACGAAGCCCGCGAAAACCTCGCCCTGCGCGAAGGCGAAGAGGCGCAGCTCAAGGCCGCCCTCGCCCGCCTGTCGGAAATCGGCTGAACTGGCGAACCGGCGGCCATGCCCCTATCTTGGGGACATGGCACGTTGGCTCGACAGGATCGCGGAACGCTGGATGCGCAAGGCCGAGGCCGAGGGCAAGCTCTCGGGCCTCGCCGGCGAAGGCGCGCCTCTGCCCGAAAGGCCCGGCGATGCCTTTGTCGATCCCGGCGATGCCATCGGCTTTCGCATCATGGCCGAGGCCGGCGTCCTGCCCGAAGAAATCGCCCTCAAGAAAGCCATCGACGCGCAAAAGACACTCCTTGCCGGATTGACCGACCCGGCCGCCCGCAAGGCGTCGATGGCCGAACTCGCCCGCCTCGAAACCAAGCGCGGCATCGCCGAAGAAGCTCGGCGCAAGTTTCTCAAGTCCTGATTTCTTTTGGCTCCAAATACTCCGGCGGGAGTCCGCAGGACGGGGGGCAGCGCCCCCCTTGCCAAACCGCCCCGCTCTGCGCTTACTCAGACCCATGACTGACGATCCGCGCCTCACCCCGCTTGCCGCCTCGCTTCCCGCCACCGTGCCCTTCGTCGGCCCCGAGGCGCAGGAACGCGCGCGCGGGCTGGCCTTCAGGGCGCGGCTAGGCGCCAATGAATCCGTCTTCGGCCCCTCGCCCAAAGCTATCGCCGCGATGCAGGCGGCGGCATCGGGCGCGTGGATGTACGGCGATCCGGAGAGCCATGATCTGCGGCAGGCCTTGTCTCGGGATCTGGGCGTGGACCCTGCGCATATCATGGTGGGCGAAGGGATAGACGGCCTCTTGGGCCTAGTCGTTCGCCTTTTCGTTGGGTCAGGTGAGGCGGTCGTGACCTCGGCGGGCGCCTATCCGACCTTCAACTATCACGTCGCGGGTTTTGGCGGGGCGATCCATACGGTGCCCTATACCGGCGATCGGGAAGATCCCGAGCGGCTCATCGCCAAGGCAAAAGAGGTGGGCGCCAAGCTCATCTATTTCGCCAACCCCGACAATCCGATGGGGACATGGCACGAGGCCGAGACGGTCGAGCG
>JBFEXG010000158.1:0-5876 GCA_041546005.1 Paracoccaceae bacterium | reverse complement strand
TGGCCCCGAGTCAACAGCAGAAGACGACGGAATTACATCACAAAGCTGCCGCGGCCGTCATGCCGCAGGATCGCCGCCTCGGACGGCGACAGAACCCGGCGCGCATAGTCGCCAAAGGACCGGATATCGTCCTTGAGGTCGGGCATCCGGCTATACATCCGGCCGAGCGCTTCGTCACCCAGTGTATCGAGCGCGGCGGTGGCGGGATGAAAGCTCTCGGTCTCGACCGAATTTGCGAAGACGATTTCGTGGCTGGGCAACATCAGATGGATATAGGTCACCTCGCGGACGGCGCGATCAACCATGATGCTGCGATCATTGACGAGATCACGGGCGGAGACGAGCACTTCATCGGTGTTGAACAAGGCGCGTGCCTTGGCGCCGCGCACCATCATCCGGTGATCGGGCGACACCAAGAGGCCCGTGTCGGGAACCCCTTCGTCAAGGGCGCCCGCCCGAAGGCGCACAGGGGCCAAGTGCGGGCTGACCATAAGGCGTGCGCCGGAAACCCGACGGCCGCCCATCCAGAGGATTTCCTTGCACCCATTGTCCTTGGTCTGGAGAAGATCGCCTTCCCGCAGCGCCTCGACGGGCATTGCGCCCTCGCTCGTGAGGATCGAAGTGCCGGGGGTGAAACAGACCACCGCGCCGGAAACATCGGGGGTGCGCTGCGAAGCATCGTCCGCCAGATCATGCGAGACGACCCAAAGATCCTGATGACGGGGCGGGATCTCGCCCACAAACATCAAGAGCGGATGCCGCCCAGTTCCGGTCTCGATCACGGTGATGGTCCATGTCGCGCGGCCATCGGTCACGCGGAAGGATTTGTCGAAGAGGGGATCGCGGTCGGCGGCGGTTTCTTTCCGGCCAGCCTCTGCGTCGACCATCCGCAACAGGCGCCGAACACTCAGCGCGGCGCGGGCATGAAGATCGGCATGACCTTCAGATGCCCCAAGCGGAAGTACCCCGGCTGGCCCGTCGACACGCACCGCCTCGCCGGTCCAGGCCCAGATCGAGCCTACGCGCAATGCCCCGCATGGGGCCGCCCAGCGCCCATCGAGCTCGGTCTGCGACCATGAAACGACGAACGTGCCTTGGAAGCCCGTCTTCATGCCAAATCTCTGCCTCATCTGCCCACATCTAGCGTGCGGGCTTTATCATTAGGCGGAATCTAGCAGGAGGACGGCTGCCAAGGCAAGGCCGATGTTGAAAAACACATTATAGGCCAAGGTGTTCTGCGGCAAAGCTCATTCAGTCGGCCGCAGGAAGCCCCTAGCCGCACTTGGAATGGCCGCAGGAGCCGCAGGTCATGCAGCCTTCGACCATCCGCAATTCATAGCTGCCGCAGCTCGGGCAGGCCTTGCCGCGAGGACCACCATTCACGGCCATCACCTCGGCCTTGGGATCGGTCTTAAGCGCCATGCCCTCGCCTTTGAGGAACCCGATCGAGATCATGTGCCGTTCGATCACACCGCCGATGGCGGCAAGGATCGAGGGGATATATTTGCCCTGCATCCAAGCCCCGCCGCGCGGATCGAAGACCGCTTTCAGCTCTTCCACGACGAACGACACATCGCCGCCGCGCCGGAACACCGCCGAAATCATCCGCGTCAGCGCCACGGTCCAGGCGAAATGTTCCATGTTCTTGGAGTTGATAAAGACCTCAAACGGCCGCCGATGCCCGGCGATCACCAGATCGTTGATGGTGATATAGATGGCGTGCTCGCTATCGGGCCACTTGAGCTTGTAGGTCGCCCCTTCCAGCTCGGCCGGTCGATCCAGCGGCTCGGACATATAGACAACCTCTGCTCCCTCGCCCGGCTTGGCGTGGGTTTCGGCGGGGGTCTTTTCGGTCGTCTCGCTGACCGAGAGGACAGAGCCGGTCACATCATTAGGCCGATAGGTGGTGCAGCCCTTACAACCCTGATCCCAGGCGGCCATGTAGACCTCTTTGAAGCTGTCAAAGCTGATATCTTCGGGGCAGTTGATCGTCTTGGAGATCGACGAGTCGATCCATTTCTGCGCCGCCGCCTGCATCCGCACGTGATCGAGCGGGGCGAGCGTCTGGGCGTTCACAAAGTAATCGGGCAGCGGGGCATCGCCAAACTTGTCGCGCCACATCTGCACGGCATAGTCGATCACCTCTTCCTCGGTGCGGCTGCCATCCTTCTGCAAGACCTTGCGCTTGTAGCTATAGGCAAAGACCGGCTCGATCCCCGACGAGACATTGCCCGCATAAAGGCTGATCGTGCCGGTGGGGGCGATCGAGGTCAGAAGGGCGTTGCGGATGCCGTGCTTGGCAATCGCCTCGCGCACGTCCTTGTCCATATGCGCGAGCGATCCCGAGGCAAGGTATTTCTCGGCATCGAAGAGCGGGAAGGCGCCCTTCTCCTTGGCGAGCGCCACGCTCGCAAGATAGGCGGCGCGGGCGATCCGCTTCATCCAAGCTTCGGTCTGGGCGGCGGCCTCTTCCGAGCCATAGCGAAGGCCGACCATCAGCAGGGCATCGGCAAGGCCGGTGACCCCAAGGCCGATGCGGCGCTTGGCACGCGCCTCGGCGGCCTGTTCGGGCAAAGGGAAGCGCGAGGCGTCAACCACGTTGTCCATCATGCGAACAGCAGTCGCCACCAGATCATCGAGCGCATCGGCATCGAGGTCGGCCCCCGCCTCGAAGGGATTGGCCACGAGCCGCGCGAGGTTGATCGAGCCGAGAAGGCAGGCGCCATAGGGCGGCAGGGGCTGCTCGCCGCAGGGGTTGGTGGCGGAGATGGACTCGCAATAGGCGAGGTTGTTCATCTGGTTGATGCGGTCGATGAAGATCACGCCAGGCTCGGCGTAATCATAGGTCGACTGCATGATCTTGTCCCACAGGTCGCGGGCCTGAACCGTGCGATAGACTTTGTCGCCAAAGACCAGATCCCAGCTCTTGTCGGCCTTGACCGCCTCCATGAAGGGATCGGTGACAAGGACCGACATATTGAACATCCGCAGCCGCGCCGGATCGGATTTGGCGGTAATGAAATTCTCGATATCGGGGTGGTCGCAACGCATCGTCGCCATCATCGCGCCACGGCGCGAGCCGGCCGACATGATGGTGCGGCACATCGCGTCCCAAACGTCCATGAACGACAATGGCCCCGAGGCATCGGCGCCCACGCCATGAACCGCCGCGCCGCGCGGGCGAATGGTCGAGAAGTCATACCCGATCCCGCCACCCTGCTGCATCGTCAGCGCGGCCTCTTTCAGACCGTCGAAGATGCCGCCCATGTCGTCGGGGATCGTGCCCATGACGAAGCAGTTGAAAAGCGTCACCGACCGCGCCGTGCCCGCGCCTGCAGTGATCCGGCCCGCGGGCAGATATTTGAAATCCTCTAGGGCGGCATAGAACCGATCTTCCCAAAGCCCAGGGTCTTTTTCGACCACGGCGAGCGCGCGTGCAATGCGGCGCCAGCTGTCTTCCACCGTGCCATCGACCGGCGTGCCATCCGCTTTCTTGAACCGGTATTTCATATCCCAGATCTGTTCAGCGATCGGCGCGGCAAAGCGGGTCATACGGTAGGCTCCGGCAGAGGGGTCAGTCAGTGGCGAGACCACGACGGTTGCAATCAAAGACTGCTTTGTCGGTGGCAGAATCGCTAGGGAGTTTTTACCCTACCACATCTGGGAGGCAACCGTGACCAAAACCGTCCATCTTGTGAAATTGTCTGTGGGCACCGAGGATATCCCCGACCTCGAGGCCTGGCACCAACTGCCACAGGCGCAATCGCCCGATGGGCTTCCGTGGCACATCACCCGCATGTGGCCCAAGCGCGAGGCCGAAGTGCTCAATGACGGCTCGATCTATTGGGTGATCAAGGGCGAGATTCAGGGCCGTCAGCGCATCGTCCGGCTGGACGAAGTTATAGGCAGCGACGGCATCCGCCGCTGCGCCATCGTGCTTGATCCCGAGATCGTGCGCGTCGCGCCCACGCCCAAGCGGGCGTTTCAAGGCTGGCGCTATCTCGATCCCAAGAGCGCCCCACCCGACCTTGGAGCAGCGCGGGCGGGAGAAAAAGATATCCCGACCGAGCTTTCCGCCGCGCTGGCAGCACTTGGGGTTAGGTAGGGCCGGCTACTTCTTTTTTGCGGCAGGCGCGGTTGTGCCCATCGGCGTCTTGCCCGCGTTGAAATTGGCCGTTGCCAAAACCTTGGGCTTTTCCTTTTTCGGCTTCTTCGCTTCGCGATTGCCGTGTTGTTTGTCACCTTTTCCCATCGACGCGATCCTTTCATGTCAGAGCGCCCGTTCTGGGCTGCTCATCGCTGGATGTCGGGTGGCAAGGGGAAAACCGACGCCACTCCGGCCGTTGTTCAGGGGGGGCCAAGGTTGCCTGCTGCAGATGCAGGGCGATGATCCGAGCTGGACAGGAAGCCCTCAGTCGGTGCGGGCGTCCTGTAGTGGAAGGTATGACTGCGCCGCCCGCTATTCAAGCCGCGGGCGTGACGCAGCCGATCACAATTTCAGCCGCGCCGCGATTTCCGCCATCGTCGTGCGGTCCTCGTTTGACCAATCGGCCACGCGGCTTTTGTAGAGCGTGGCTTGGCTTGCGTGCACAAGGCCGTCGGCCAAGATTTTGAGGCCGTTGGCGCGCAGGGTCTCGCCGGTCGAGGTGATATCGGCGATGGCCTCGGCGGTCTCGTTCTTGACCGTGCCTTCGGTCGCCCCTTGGCTGTCGACAAGCTGATAGTCGGCCACGCCGTTGGCTTTCAGGAAATCGCGCACCAGCCGGTGGTATTTCGTGGCGATCCGCAGGCGGAAGCCATGCGCCTTGCGGAAGGCGGCGGCGGCGGCGTCGAGGTCGTCGAGCGTATCGACATCGACCCAGCATTGCGGCACCGCGATGATCAGATCCGCCCCGCCAAAACCCATCGGCGCAAGCTCCTGCACCGTGGCGTCGATGTTGGTGAGCTTTTCGTTCACAAGGTCGGAGCCGGTGACGCCAAGGTGAATCCGCCCCGCCCCCAGTTCGCGCGGGATTTCACCGGCGCTCAGAAGCACAAGCTCCAGCCCCTCGATCCCGTCCACACGGCCCGCGTATTCGCGCTCGGCCCCGTCCTTGGCAAGGCCAAGGCCACGGGCGCTGAACCACTCGAAGGTCTTTTCCATGAGCCGCCCTTTGGACGGCACGCCAAGCTTGATCGTCATGCCTGCCCCCTGAGCTGAACCACAAGATCGGGCCGGATCACAGCGCCCACCGCAGGCACCGCCCGCCCCTGCCCCAGAACGCGGGTCAGGGCGTCATAGCGGCCACCGGTGGCCACCGCCGGAAGGTCGGGCCGCGCGGCGGCATAGAAGCCGAAGACGAAGCCGTCGTAATATTCCATCGAGGTGCGGCCATAGTTGCCCTCGAACTCGAGCGTCTCGACCGCGACCCCAAGCCGCGCCATCGCCTCGA
Source organism: Paracoccaceae bacterium (assembly GCA_041546005.1). Lineage (GTDB taxonomy): Bacteria > Pseudomonadota > Alphaproteobacteria > Rhodobacterales > Rhodobacteraceae > RFZI01. The sequence goes on along the minus strand of JBFEXG010000158.1, from coordinate 444 downwards.
GCCGCTCTTCCATGCGCGTTACCGCATCGGAGATCGCCGGCAGATCGACCGCGATATCGCGCAGGATGCCCAGCGCACTGGGCGCGGTGTTGCGCAGGGTAAGGATCGCGTCGATGAGCGCGATCTCCTCACCAGAGATTGCGGGGGCAGCGGCATCTTCCTTGAGCGCGACAATCCGCGCGGCCACGTCGGCCATGCTGCGCAGACCGATCTCGGGGCCAGCGGCGGCCATCGGATCAGACGCCGCCAAAAGCGCGGCGCGGGTCGGCGGAACGGGGTTCCGCCCGCCGAAGCGATCCAAGAGCGCCCTAAACCGCCGCGGACGCCAGACATGGCGCAAAAGCGCGGCTTTGCGACTCTCGAGTGTGTTGAGGCCGTTCACCGCAGCCAAGAGAAGGCCGATATCGCCGGTCGCCGCCCGCAGGTGCAGGCCGTCGAGCGCCT
>JBFEXG010000184.1:0-4958 GCA_041546005.1 Paracoccaceae bacterium | reverse complement strand
GCGCCGAGATCTCGGATCTCGGCCATCGGCGCGACTCTGGGCGAAAGGCCGCCGCTGACGCGCGCCTCGGCCTCAGCGAGTGCGGCGCGAAGTTCGTGCAAGGTCTGCCCGCCGAAAAGGGCCGCGATCATCAGGCCGTCGGGGCGAAGGGCGCGGCGCGCCTGAACAAGCCGGCCTACAGGATCGTTGGCCCAATGCAACGAAAGCGCGTCGATCACGAGATCGTGCGCCTGCGGCTCAAGCGGCAGGGTTTCGGCGTCGGCGCAGGGGATCGCGGACGGAAAGGTGTTCGTCCAGACTTCGGGCCAGCCGGTCACGATGGCGGGGTCTGTAAAGGCTTTGTTAACCTCGGCCAGCCTCTCCTCGATCTCGGTTTGGACGGCCTCGTGCAAAAACAGCGCTGGGCCGCCGGTATGGGTCCGGGCCCGCTGGCGGTGGTGGGTGAGGGCGGTCCGGTCAGTAAGGATTGGTGGGGTTTTCATGGCAAATGTTCTTACGTCTCTGTCTGCGGGATTGCAAAGCGTGGTTGCGGCCATCTATCCGCCGCAGTGCGCCCTCTGCGGCGAACCCACAGAGGCAGACTTTGGGCTCTGCCCTGCCTGCTGGCGGGAGACACGGTTTGTAGAGGGCGCCATCTGCGACGCTTGCGGGGTCGAGCTTGTCGGGGAAGCCACCGGTGGAGAGCGCCTCTATTGCGACGATTGCCTTGTGCACGAAAGGCCATGGGCGCGGGGCCGGTCTGCTTTTGCCTATGCAGGCGGCGGGCGCAAACTGGTCCTTGCACTCAAGAGCGGAGATCGCACCGAGATTGCGCGGGTTGTCGCCCCACTGATGGCGCGTGCGGCACGGCCCCTCTTGCGCCCTGAGACAGTGATCGTGCCGATCCCGTTGCATTGGTCACGGCGTGTTGGACGCCGCTACAATCAGGCTGCGCTTCTGGCGCTGGCGTTGGGCAAACAGACCGGGAGGCCGGTCTGCACCGACGCGCTGGTTCGCACGCGCCGCACGCGGCCGCTTGATTTTCCTGACAGGGAAGAGCGGTTTTCTGTTTTGGAAGGAGCAATCGCCGCAAATCAGGCGCGGGCAGGGGATCTCAGGCGGCGGCCCGTGCTTCTTGTCGACGATGTGATGACCTCGGGCGCGACCTTTAGCGCCGCGACGCGGGCCTGCTATGCAGCCGGCGCAAGCGAGGTTTGCATCTTGGCACTAGCGAGAGCGGCAAAAGATGCCTAAATCGTAATGGAACGATGTCGGAGGCGCCGCCGTGGCCAAGATTGAAATCTATACCTCGAATTTTTGCGGATATTGCCATGCCGCCAAGCGCCTGCTCGACAAGAAGGGCGTGGCCTATGAAGAGATCAATGTAGGCTTTGCTCCCGAGCGCCGGCCCGAGATGGTCGAGCGCGCCGGCGGCCGTCGGACGGTTCCGCAGATTTTCATTGATGGAAAGCACGTCGGTGGTTGCGACGATCTCTATGAGCTCGATTACGAGGGCGGGCTCGACGGCCTCCTCGCATCGTGAAAGCGGCGCTTCTTCAGATCAGCTCGGGGGATGATCCCGCAGAGAACCTGAAGATCCTTCGTGCCATGCTGCGCGAGGCGGCCGAGAACGGCGCCGAATTTATCCTGACGCCCGAAGTGTCGAACTGTGTCTCACAAGACCGCGCGCATCAGCGCGAGGTTCTGTGCTTTGAGGAAGACGATCCCACGCTTGCGGGCCTTAGGGCGGAGGCTGCGGATCTCGGTGTCTGGTTGGTGATCGGCTCTTTGGGCATCAAGACGCATGACGCCGATGGTCGATTTGCCAACCGCTGTTTCGTGATTGCCCCCGATGGCGCGATCGCCGCGCGCTATGACAAAATCCACATGTTCGACGTCGATGTGACTGCGACAGAGACGTTCCGCGAATCCGCAGGCTATCGCCCCGGGGGCCGCGCTGTTGTTGTCGAGACGCCCTTTGGCAAGATCGGACTGTCGATTTGCTATGACGTTCGTTTCGCCCACCTCTATCGCAGGTTGGCCAAGGCGGGGGCCGAGATACTTCTTGTTCCTGCGGCGTTCTCGCCGGTCACAGGTGAGGCGCATTGGGAGCCGCTCTTGCGCGCTCGGGCCATCGAGAACGGATGTTTCGTGCTGGCCGCCGCCCAGACAGGCGACCACCCGATCAGCAAGGGAAAGCCGCGTGTGACGCATGGCCACAGCATGGTGATCGGCCCATGGGGGAACGTGATGGTTGACGCAGGCACCGAAACCGGCATCGTCTACGCGGATATCGATCTTGGTGAAGTTGCCCGTGCCCGAGGACGTGTTCCCTCGTTGACCCACGACCGACCCTTTGAAGGACCATGATGAACTCCGCCGTCAACAATCTCGCCGTTTCGCTTTTCAGCGAGATCCTGACAGTGGACCAGCTTGCGCGGATGAATGTGGCCAAGGCGCTCCCGAAGGGGATGGAGCTGTCGCACTTCTCGGTGCTCAATCATCTGGCCCATGTCGGCGGCGAGCGAACCCCAGCGCAATTGGCCAAAACCTTTCACCTGACTCGCGGCGCGATGACCAATACGCTCGGCAAGCTCGAGTGGGCGGGTTGGGTGCATATTCGGCCCGACTGGGAAGATGCCCGGCGCAAGCTCGTGTCGATCAGCCCTGCCGGGATCGCCGCCCGAGATGCCGCTTTGGCGGCAATAACGCCGGTGATCGCCGAAGTGGTTGAACAGATCGGTGCCGAAAAGGTCCGACAAGCGCTGCCGGTGCTGCGCGAAATGCGCAAGCGACTGCTTGCGTTGGAAGACTAGGCTGCGGGGCGCAGCGAGGCGGTGACGTAGTTCACCGAAAGATCGCGGTCAGACAGTTTCCAATCCCACAGGATCGGGTTGAATTGGAAGCCTTTGCGATCGACAGGGTCCATTCCGGCCTGCCGGATCAGATCGAACAACTCATCAGGTGTGATGAACTTTGCCCATTCATGCGTGCCCTTGGGCAGCCAACGCATGACATATTCCGCCCCAAGGATCGCCATAGCAAAGCTTTTGGGGTTGCGGTTTATGGTCGAGCAGATGTGCAGCCCACCGGGGCGCAGAAGATCATGCACCGCCTTGAGATAGCCCAGCGGATCGGCAACGTGTTCGATCACTTCCATGTTGAGCACGACGTCAAACTGCTCCCCTGCTTCGGCAAGCGCCTCGGCGGTGGTGTGACGATAGTCGATCGTCAGGCCCGACTGTTCGGCATGGAGTTTGGCGATCGGGATGTTCCGTTCGGCAGCGTCAGCGCCGACAACCGTTGCGCCCAAGCGGGCCATCGGTTCGCACAAAAGGCCGCCGCCGCAGCCGATATCGAGAAGGCGCAGGCCCTTGAACGGCGCATCATCTGCAAGGTCGCGGCCAAATTCGGCGGCAATCTGGCGAGTGATGTAATCAAGCCGGCAGGGATTGAGCATATGCAGCGGCTTGAACTTGCCGTTCAAATCCCACCATTCGGCGGCCATCGCTTCGAATTTGGCGATTTCTGCAGGGTCGACAGTGTGGTGGGCGGAAGTTGTCATCTGGGCTACCGGGGTCATGGCAAGTCGCCACACCTGACTATATAGTTTCGGCATGGACAAGGTCTTGGGACAAATCAGCGCCGCCGCGCACCTATATCCGCCGATCGACCCTTTCGATCAGCGGATGCTGGATGTGGGCGACGGGCACCGTGTCTACGTTGAGCAATGCGGAAATCCTGACGGTATTCCGGCGCTTGTATTGCACGGTGGGCCAGGTGGCGGGTGCAGCCCGTCGATGCGGCGGTTTTTCGATCCCGATGTTTATAGGATCGTTCTGTTCGATCAGCGCGGTTGTGGGCGATCGCGGCCGAGCGGCTCGATTGAGGCCAACACCACCTGGCATCTTGTTGACGATATCGAGTTGATCCGGCGAACCCTTGGCGTTGACCGCTGGACATTGTTCGGCGGCAGTTGGGGTGCTGCCCTGTCGCTGATATATGCGCAGGCGCATCCGGATCGGGTGAGGGCCATGGTCTTGCGTGGCATCTTTCTGATGACCCAGCCCGAGCTTGATTGGTTTTATGGCGGCGGCGCAGGAAAATTCTGGCCCGATCAGTGGCGGCATTTTTCTTCGATGGTCCCGTCCGAGGAACAAGCGGACCTCGTCAACGCCTACAACAGGCGCCTCTTTGGAGATGACAGCCTGACGGCCACCCGGTTTGCACGGGCTTGGACGCGTTGGGAAAATGCGCTCGCTTCGTTTGAGGCGGATGGTTCGGTGGGCGACAGCCCGGTCGATTTCGCGCGTATTTTCGCGCGACTGGAAAATCACTACTTCGTCAATGGCGGCTTTCTGGACGATGAAAGCCAGATCTTGGCCAACATGGACCGGATCGCACATATCCCTGCCGTGATTGTGCAGGGCCGGTACGACATGATCTGTCCACCCGAGTCGGCCCATCGAATCGCCAGACTTTGGCCAGAAGCCCGTCTCAGGATGGTCTCCTTTGCGGGCCACGCCCTCTCAGAACCCGGAATCTGTAAAGAGTTGGTCTCGGCAACCGATCATTGTGCACGCATGGGCGACAATCAGTGATCTTTGCCAGACGAGGGCCTCAATTAAGCGCGATTTTCGCCGGATCAATATACTGTTCTGGCCGAGAACTACTCCAGAAAAGGGGACGACAATGGCTTTCACAGTTCAAGCAGCAAAAAAGCTTGCCCGAGGCGCGATCATTGCGATGACCGCCGTGGCGCTGGCGGGCCCTGCGCTTGCCGCGAAGGGTGGCAACGGAAATGGCAACGAGCGTGGCAACAGTGCAAACGCGCAAAACGGCGAAAAGGGCAACAACGGCCGCGGCGCGATTGCGTCCGAGCTGAAAGGCCTCAATGCGGCTCACGCCAATATCAACGGCTTGATGAACGCCAATCCTGACAGCCAGGTCGGTCAGATTTATGCCTATCAGCAGGCCAT
>JBFEXG010000017.1:0-18286 GCA_041546005.1 Paracoccaceae bacterium | reverse complement strand
TCCTTCTCCGAGGCGCTCAAGGTCTTGGCGCAGGACAAATCGTTTCAGGTTTTCGTTCTGGCACTCGGAATTGGCGGTATCGCCTATTCGCAGCTTGAGGCCGGCTTGATCCAATATATCCAGCAGGGCGGCGAGATTGATCCGGTAACTTTCTATCCGAAGGTGACCCTGACCAACGCCGCCACCGTCCTTGTCCTGCAATTCCCGCTCTTGGCCGCCCTAAGTCGCGTCGCCCCTCTCTATCGGGCGATGTTGGGGATCGGGCTGATGGCGGTTGCTTTTGCGATGATCGCCGTGGTTCCGATCACCTCGCAATACACGATCCTTTTTGCGATCGTCGTCCTGTCCATTGGCGAGGTTATTCTCTTTCCGACAATCAACCTCATCATCGATCGGATGGCGCCGGAGGACATGAAGGGCAGCTATTTCGGAGCCTCGTCGCTTGCCGGTTTCGGCTTTGCCATCGGTCCGCTTGTCGGCGGCGGCCTCCTGCATATTGGCGGCGGAACAGCGCTCTGGTGGACCATGGCGGCCCTCTGCGTTCTCGTGGCGTGGCTGTACCATCTGGCAGAAGCTGGGCGGAAAGAGGGGCTTGCGACCTAGGTCCCGGATTGATTGGATCATCGCGAACCGGAGGGCGAAGAATGCGCAAGATCAGACTTGGCATGGTGGGTGGCGGGCACGGGGCGTTCATTGGTGGGGTGCACCGGATCGCGGCGCGGCTGGACGGCCGGTTTGATCTTGTGGCCGGGGCCCTGTCATCCGATCCCGCTCGCGCCCGCGAGAGCGCGGCAGACCTCGGGATCACCCCCGACCGCGCCTATGCCGATTTTGCCGAGATGGCGCGGGCCGAAGCTGCCCGGGAAGACGGGATCGAGGCGGTCGCGATTGTCACCCCCAATCACCTTCATGCCGCGCCCGCCATCGCCTTTCTCGAGGCCGGAATCCATGTGATCTGCGACAAGCCACTCTGCGCCAACATGTCGGAGTCCGAGGCTATTGCGGCGGCAGCTGCGCGCAGCAAGGCGCGGTTCTTTCTGACACACAATTACACAGGCTATCCACTGGTCCGACGTGCCCGCCAGCTGGTCGCCGAGGGCGCGCTAGGGGCGATCCGCGTGGTGCAGGTGGAATACGCGCAGGATTGGCTTTCGCGGGTGATCGAGACCGAGGGGCAAAAGCAGGCGGGATGGCGCACCGATCCGGCAAAGACCGGCGGCGCCGGCGCGATTGGCGATATTGGCACCCACGCGCTCAACCTTGCGACCTTTGTCACGGGCCTTGGCGTTGTGGCCCTTTCTGCCGATCTTCAATCTTTCGGGCCGGGGCGGCGGGTCGACGACAATGCCAATATCCTCTTGCGGTTTGAGAATGGCGCGCGGGGGATGCTTTGGGCCAGTCAGGTCGCGGTGGGCAACGAAAACGGGCTGCGCCTTCGCGTCTACGGAGAGAAGGGCGGGATCGAGTGGGGGCAAGAAAATCCGAACTGGATGACCCTGTCTCTGCTTGGCGAGCCCAAGCAGATCCTCACGCGGGGCGGCGCGGGCGTGGGTGATGCCTGGAGCCGCATTCCGGCGGGGCATCCTGAAGGATATCTCGAAGCCTTTGCCACGCTTTATGTCGAGATCGCCGATGCGATTTCAGGCGAAGATCGCCCGCTTTTGCCGGGCATCGCAGCAGGGCTCGAGGGCATGTGGTTCATCGAAGCGGCGATGGCGTCTTCGCGGGGCGGCGGCACCTGGATCCCAAGAAAGTAGTTAGAATGGCATTTGAATATTCGCCGGATGAGATAGGGCAACTGCGCTCGGTCCCTGTGTTTTCCGAACTGGACCCACAGGTGTTGGCCCAGATCCTAGATGTCGCTGAACGGCGGCAGGTCGGCAGCGGAGCCTTGTTGATCCGGCAAGGCGACCCCGCCTCAGACCTGTTTATTGTGCTCAGGGGGAGGTTCGCGGTGTTGGGGCCTTCGGGGCCGATTGCCGAGATTTCTGTGGGCGAGCCGATTGGCGAGCTGGCCTTCTTTGCGGGCGGCAAGCGGTCGGCGGATGTGATCGCCCTGAGAGACAGCGAAGTTCTGGTGATCTCGGAAGAGGGCTATCGAGAGGTCGTGCAGAAGGTGGCCGGTCTGGAGCGGAGCATCCTGTCGTCTGTTGCCCGGCGGCTCGCGCGGGTCACAACCGCCAGCCCCAAACTCAGGCCGCGCCCGGGCCGTTTGGTTGCGATCATCGCGCTGGGCGAGGTGCCGATTGCCCCCTCTTTTGAGGCGTCTTTTGCCTCGGCTCTAGCGCAGCACTCGGGCTGGGCCCTTGCCCGATACAAAGGCGACAGTGGCGAAGATCCGGTTGCCCTGCTTCGGTCTTCTGAAGCCCATGGCGCGGGGGCCGTTCTTTTATGCGATGGCACGGCCGATCCTGCGGTTCTTGAGCGCATCGCTGCAAACTGCGACACTCTCTATCTTCTCGGAGCGCAACCCAAAGGGCCCGACCCGGTCGAGGTGAGCGCGGCTGAACATGCGATCTCGCGGGCCGTGTTGCCCGAGAACCGGCACCTGATCGTTCTGCGAGACGGTACCGATGTGCCGATCGCCCATACACAAAGTCTAACCGCGCCACGGAATTTTGCGCTTCATCACCATGTTGCCCTTGGCCGCGACGAGGATTTTGCCCGCCTGTGCAGGTTCGTAACGGGGACGGCGCTGGGTGTGGTTCTGTCCGGTGGCGGAGCCTTTGGTGCAGGCCATTTGGGGGCGATCAAAGCGCTGCTCGAGCATGGCATTGCCATCGACATGATCGGCGGAACCAGCGCCGGCGCTGCGGTCGGCGGGGCCATTGCGATGGGGCTTGAACCGGATCGGGTTATGGATCTGTGCGAAGACGTCTTTGTCACGAGCAAAGCTCTCAAAAAGTTGACCGTGCCTCTCTACAGCGTCATCGATCATCACACCCTCGACCGCTCGATGAAAGAGCACTACGGGCCAAGCCGGATCGAAGATCTTCCCCTCAATTTCTTTGCCGCCGCGACGAGTCTTACCAGACATGATCTGAGCATTCTGCGTCAGGGGGAATTGTGGCGCGCGGTGCGGGCTTCAGGCTCGATCCCGGCGCTACTGCCGCCGATGCTGTCAGACGATGGAGAGGTTTTCATCGACGGTGCCTTGATCGATAATGTTCCGATTTCGGCCATGCGTGATCTGAAGGCGGGGCCCAACCTCGTATTCAATTTCCGGCAGGAAAACGAATGGCGGGTCCGTTCGAGCTATGATCAATTGCCCGGCCGGTTTGGCGCCTTTGTGCGCCTGTTCGTGAAGCGCAAGCCGCGGTTCCCGAAGGTCTTTTCCATCCTTTCAAGGACGATGATCGTCTCGTCTCGTCGTCAGCTCGAGCATGTCTCGACCGAGGGCGACGTCGTGATCGAACTTGCTACGCCGCACGGCATGGGCTTTCTCGATTGGACGAAAGGCAGGCGCTATTTCGAGCGGAGCTATCGGGAGATGTCGGCGGCCCTCGCTGTCGCGGCGCGCGCCAGCGACGATCCTCTGACCCGACTGGCCTTGGTTGCAGAGGCCATCAACACGCGCGACGCTCGGGACGATTAGGTTCCGCAAAAGGTGGTGTAGGGGCCGAAATCGTCTGGCGCTGGTTCGGCATATGCCTCCATCCCCGCCCGCGCCGCAAAAGGGGCGCTGATGGCGCTGAGGAGCGCGTCGAAGGGTGCCAGATCGCCGGTCTCCGCCGCCGCAAGCGCCTCTTCGACCTTGTGGTTGCGGGGGATATAGATCGGGTTGACGCGATCCATCGATGCCGCTCGCACCTCAGGGGCAATGTCTTCTTCGGCCAGCCGCGCCTCGTACCGGCCAAGCCATCGGTCCACGGCGGCGAGATCGACAAAGCGGCTGCGGAAAACCGCTTCCGATCCGCGCGCCACATCGGAAAGCGCGCGGAAGGCTTGCGTAAAGTCCGCGTGGCTTTCGGCCATCAGGGCCAGAAGGTCGTTCGCCAGATCAAGATCGCCGGAAAGCTCCTTGATCAACCCCATCTTGGCGCGGACGCCCTTGAGCCACGCTGCCTGATAATGATGCGGGAAATGGTTCAGCGCCTCGGTCGCCTTGGCGATGGCGGCGTCGCTATCTTCGGGGTCGATGAGGTCAAGCAGGCTCTCGGCAAAGCGGGCAAGGTTCCACTGGGCGATATTGGGTTGGTTGCCATAGGCATAGCGGCCGTTGTGGTCGATCGAGCTGAACACCGCCTTTGGATCATAGGTGTCGATAAAGGCGCAGGGGCCATAGTCGATGGTTTCGCCCGAGATGGCGACGTTGTCGGTGTTCATCACGCCATGGACGAAGCCGAGGTTGACCCATTGGGCGATGAGTTGCGCCTGCGCATCCCGGACGCGCGCAAGAAGCTGGAAATAGCGATCGCCCTCTCCCGCAAGATCGGGGAAATGGCGGGCGATGGCATAGTCGGCCAATTGGCGTAGCCGGTCCATCTCGCCGCGGGCGGCGAAGAACTGGAACGTGCCGACACGCAGATGCGATGAGGCGACCCGCGCCAGAACCGCGCCGGGTTTGCCGCCCTCGCGCCAGACCATCTCGCCCGTTAGGCTCGCCGCGAGCGCGCGGGTGGTGGGCACGCCGAGCGCGTGCATCGCTTCGCCAATCAGGTATTCGCGCAAGACGGGGCCAAGAACGGCCTTGCCATCCCCGCCGCGGGAAAAGGGCGTCCGGCCCGAGCCTTTGAGGTGGATGTCCCGCCGCCTTCCGTTTTGGTCGATCACCTCGCCAAGAAGGAGCGCTCGCCCATCGCCGAGTTGGGGCGAGAAGCCTCCGAACTGGTGCCCCGCATAGGCCATAGCCAGAGGGGCCGATCCTTCGGGCGCGGCCGTGCCGGTCAGGAAGGTTGCACCCTCCGGCGTCTGCAAGGCTTCAGGATCGAGGCCAAGTTCTTGGGCCAATCCTTCATTCAGGCGCAGCACCTGCGGCGCGGGCGCCTTGGCGCCGGTCCATGGCAGGTAGAGCCCCTCAAGATCGCGGGCATAGGAATTGTCAAAGGTGAAGATCGCGCTCATTGCGCAAAGCTAACAGGTCTTGCCGACAAAGACAGGCCCCGCCTTAGGCCATCGCGGGGTTTTGAAGTGCGGATTTTCGAAGGAAGAAGAAGCTCGCGGTTGCAAAGAGGCACAGGATGCCGGCGAAGAGGAAAGCAGGAACATAGGTTCCGATCACGTCACGGCTGACGCCTGCGCCAAATGCCATCAGGCCTGCCGCCACATGATGCGAAGCAAAGATCCAGCCAAAGACCGCCGGCCCCATCTCGCGCCCAAAGGCGGCAACGGTCAGGCGGATCGTCGGGGGCAAGGTGGCGATGAAGTCGAGACCATAGACGATGGCAAATATCGAGAGCATGGCGAAAGAGGGATTGGCATAGACGAGCCAAATCAGGCTGAGGCCGCGAAGACCGTAATACCACCCTAGAAGCCAGCGGTTGTCATACCGGTCAGAGAGCCAGCCCGATCCAAGGGTGCCAATCAGGTCAAAAACGCCGATCGTCGCCAAAACCCACGCTGCCGTCCCGTAAGGCACACCAAGATCGCCACAGAAGGGGACGAGGTGTGACTGCGTCAAGCCAAAGCTCGAAATGCCGCAAATGCCGAAGGAAAAGACGAGAACCCAGAAGACCCAACGCTTGGACCCCATCGATAGGGCGCTGAAAGAAAGGCGGACGAAATTGGCCGAATAGGGCGGCGGTGCGGGCTTGACCTCGGTCTCGCCATAGAGGGGCAGGCCAAGCTCCTGTGGCCTGTCGCGCGCGAGCCAGACGAACAGGAGCCAGCTCAGAACAGCGCCCACCATTGGAATGCTCATCGCCACGCGCCAGCCCCAATCAAGGCTCACCCATCCGGCGAGCGGCATGAAGAGCAGCATCCCCGCGGCCGAAGTGCCGCCCAGAACGCCAAGCACCATCCCCTGCCGATCCTTGAACCAGCGCGAGGCGATCACCGAAGAAATCTGTGACGCGGTAAGCCCCGGTGCGATGCCGAGGAGAACGCCTTGACCAAGCCAAAGCTGCCATTTGGTCGTTGTGGTCACTGCGAGGTAAAGCCCCGCGACCAGACAGGCGCCAGCCACCGTGATCATCGCCCGAGGGCCATAGCGCAGCATCAACCCGCCAGCAAAAGGGGCGGTCAGCCCAAAGATGGCGAGTCGCAGGCCCTGCGGCGCAGAAAGTTCGCCAAGGCTCCAGCCGAGGTCTTCCGACATCGGCACGATCAGGACGCTTGGCACCCCCATCGAGGCCGAGGCGAAGACGGTATGGAGGAAGGAAAGAAAGACCATCGCCCAGCCGTAGTGAATGCCCCTGCGGGCAAGCGACGCGGCGAAGGCGTCACGGGATGTGGAAATCATGACAGGCCCTTTCCGGGCAAACAAAGAACCAATGGCGAGACGTAATCCCCGAACCTAGGCTTCGCGAAGGGCGTTGGTCAACGATCCAAACCGATGGCTTCCAAAATAGCCCGCTGGCAGCGCCGGCGAAGGCAGTTTTCCCTAAATCTCGAGGGCTTTTCCAAGACCTATGTTTGGCTGAAGTCTCGCCAACCTTGTCTGGGCGCGCTTTTGCTGTTGATCCCCACGCCGAGATTTGCTCGTTTCGTCTAAGCGCGTTGAAGGGAAATCAGGTTGGTCATGGCAGTGGACTGGATCACCGTTTCGTCCTACGTCGCCTCGGCGCTCGTCTTTGCAGCCTTTTTCATGAAGGCCATAATTCCAATCCGCAGTTTTGCGATAGCCTCCAACATCTTCTTCGTTGTTTACGGTCTCGGCGCAGGCAACCTTGCGATTCTAATCCTCCACACGGCGCTTTTTCCCCTCAACATCTTGCGGATGGTCCAGCACTTCCGCCTGACACAGAGGGTCCGTGAAGCGGCCGAAGGTGATCCCGAGATCGAAAAGCTGCTGCCTTTGATGGCTCATCGCAAGATTCCCGAAGGGACAGTTCTGTTCAACAAGGGCGACTGGGCGGAAGAGATGTATTTTCTGTCCAAGGGAAAGGTCCTCTTTCCTGAGTTCAACAAAGAGATCGAGCAAGGAACGCTCTTTGGCGAAATCGCGCTCTTCCTGAATGATCGGGGCCGGACGGCAAGCGCGGTCTGTATCGAGCCTTGCGAGGTCTATGCCCTCTCTCATGATCAGGTCTTGAAGCTTGCTTTGCACGATCCTGCCTTCGGAATCTTCTTGACCAAACTCGTTGCTGTCCGTCTCCATGAAAATCTGGTGGCTTCACGTGCCGGATAGTGGAGCATTTTAGGGTCCTAGTTCGGTCGGACTAGGTAAGGGTCATAGCAGGAGGGGTTATGTCGATCGCGACTGCGCCAAAATCGGGCGGATCCCTTTCGGGTTCCCTGTTCTCTGCGGGTGTCGGGGTGGTCCTCGGCGTCGATGCGGTCGGCACCTGTCTTGCCCTTGCGACCATTTGTTTTGCTGGTTCGCTGAGCGCCGGGCTTGGCCTTGCGACAGCCGTATTCATTTTTGCCACGGCTGCAGGAACGCTCGCCATCTTTTGGTTCGGCGGGTTTCGCGCGCCACTGGCCATTACCCAAGATTCATCGATTGCGATCATCGCTCCGGCCGCTGCCATTGCTGCGGCCGGGGTGACCGGGCCGGTCGGCGCACAAGTTGCGACAGTCTTTGCAATTCTCGGCGTTGCTGCGTTCGCCTCGGGCGCAGCGTTCTGGCTTGTCGGACATTTTCGCCTCGGTCGTCTGATCCGTATGTTCCCCTATTCGGTCGCGGCTGGGTTCCTTGCAAGCTCGGGCTTCCTGCTTGTTTATGCGGCCTTTTCGATCCTGACAGGAGCATCGGAATACAGAGAAATCGCGCTCGCCCTGACGGATAAAGAGACCCTCTATAGTGTGGTTCCCGCGTCCGTTTTGGCGGTCGTCTTGTATTTTGCGATGGCCCGCAAAACCGGAACCCTTCTTTTGATCGTCGCGCTCCTCGTCTTTTCTGTGGGGTTCTATCTGGTCATCGGATTTCTTGGCGTCAGCCGCCTAGACGCAGCGGAAATGGGCCTCTTGGTGGATCCTCACCATGCGGAGGGGGGCGCTTTGCCTTCGGTACTTGAGCTTTATAGTCTGATCGATTGGCGACAAGTCGCGACAACGGGGCCGACCATCGCGGCGGTCATGCTGATCAATCTCATCGGGTTCCTTTTGAATCTGGCTGGTGTTGAGCTCGGGACCAAATCCGATGTGAACGAAAGCCGGGAGCTAAAAATAACTGGCATGATCAACATGGCGGTTGGTCCGATTGGCAGCCTTGCCTGCTATCTTCAAGGCGGGGCAACGCTGCTGGCGGCCAAACTAGGCGTCGAGCCGCGACCGATGATTATCGGCAACGTGATCTTCATGCTCGGCGCCGCGTTCTTTGCTTCCCAGATCGTTGCGGCCGTTCCGGTCTTTGTCGCGGCGGGTCTTCTGATCTTTGTCGGCATGTCAATGATCAGCGATTGGGCAGTTCGGGCTGTTCGGCGCCTTCCTACGGAGGACAGGGTCGTTATCGCGGGAATTATCGCGGTGACCTTGGTGTTCGGAATTCTTCCGGCGATCGCAGCAGGCCTGTTGCTGGCCATTCTTGGGTTTGCTCTGGGCTATGCTCGATTGCCTCTCGTGCGGCACGCCTCAAACGCCCTTGCCCGGCAAAGCGCCTATGATCGTCCGGCCGAGGAACGCGCCGCACTTGCGCTACAGGCCGACAGTATCTGTATTCTGCATCTGCAGGGCGCGCTGTTCTTCGGCTCGGTTGAGAATATGCTCGATACGGTCAAGGCCCATAGCAAGCTCCCGCAAGGTCTCGCCGGTTTGATCTTGGACATGAGCAGCGTGACGCGCTTTGACAGTTCCGCCAGCGCCGCGTTGGCGAAACTGGCGTATTCCTTTGGCTCTCTCCCGGCTGGACTGCATCTGACGGGTCTTTCCCAGCGCGTCCAACAGGGTTTTGAACGCTGGGGCATCCCGGTTCGTCACACTGTGGATGACACGACGACCGGCTATCTGATTTGGCGCGATCTCGACGAGGCCATTGAATATTGCGAAGACAGGCTGCTGAGCCTTGGTGCAAAGAATATGCCGCCCGCGTCTATTGCCGCGATTGTTGCGGAAATGTGCAACGGCGACCCGCGGGCTGGCGAAATTCTGCAGGTGCTCGAGCCGGTAGACCTTGCTGAGGGCGAGGCGCTGATGCGGGCAAAGGATCAAGACCGGGATATGTATCTCGTTGAATCAGGGCGGCTAGGAATCTTTCTGCCCGGCAGGAACGGGCGCGGAACGCGCGTGCGCTCGGTTGGCCCGAGTGCGCTGGTTGGCGAAATGGCTTATGTTCTGCGCCTTGGCCGCAGCGCGGATGTGATCGCCGAACGCCCGAGCCGCGCCTGGAGGCTTCGCGAGGAAACGATCGATACCCTCAACAGAACCGACCCGTCCCTTGCGGCGCTGCTTAACCTCGCGCTGGCGCGCGCTATCGCGGCAAAGGTGGTTCAAACCAACACGCTCCTCGCGCACGAGAGATCCAGAATTGACCGCCCCTCGGGGCACTGAAAGCTCGTGTCGCCACCGGCGGAACAACGCGTTTGCCCCAAAGCGTTGCCCGTTCGTGGAGAGTGTGGAGAAATCGGATCATGTGTGTAGAACTTGGAAACAGCACCGCAGCCGGCATTTCTCGAGCCATTGCAGGAAAAACTTTATTAAAATCAGAGGTTCTGATAGAAGGCGCCTAGCCAATTGCGGCAAAAGAGCGGCATTATTTAGACAAACCATTTGAATTGAGGGCAGATTCGCCTTCAGGGTTCAGAGGAAGTTTGTGACGCTCAGCGCTGCTGTTGTGTTTATGGGGGGTCTTATGCGTCGCCTTGCGGTATTATTGTCTTTAGTTTTTTCGGCACTACTTTTCGCCACATCTGCGTTTGCCGGCGTGGTCGGATATGTTGCGGGCGCGGCTCCAGTGGCGGAGCTTCAGACGCCGAATGGGACCATTGAAATCGTCGAAGGCACCCAAATTTCGCAGGGTGATATTGTCAAGACCGGCCGCAATGGCTCGGTTCAGCTGATCTTCGCAGACGATACGCGGATCGTGGTCGGCCCAGGTTCGCAGCTGGTGATCGACGAGATCCTGATGAAGACCTCGAACCGCGCCAGCCGCTTTTCCGTCAATGCGCTCGCGGGCACGTTCCGCTTTATTACGGGCCAATCCGAAAAGCAGGCCTACGAAATTGTAACTCCGACTGCGACCATGGCTGTGCGCGGAACGATTTTCGATTTCCACGTCGAACATAACCGGCTGACCAGTGTCGTGCTTTTCGAGGGGAAGGTCATCCTGTGTACGCTGAAGGGCGAGTGCGAAGAGATGGAGGACCTCTGCTCGCTGAGCCGGACAGAGCGTAGCCGGATCAGCGTTCTGTTCTTCTATGGCGAAGACCGCAATTCTGAGCTCCGCAACGATTTCCCGTATGTCGTCAACCAGCGGCCGCTGAGAGAGGATTTCCGCGCGCCGGTCGAGAGCTGTGGCGACATTTCAGAGCCGCCGGCGCCGCCGCCCGCTCCGACGCAATCGCCGCCGCCACCGCCGCCGTCGCCCGATCCGACGCCTCCTCCTCCTCCGCCGCCGGCACCGCCGCCGCCGCCCGTGACGGAAAGCGTGCCTGAACCTGTGCAGCCAGATCCGTATTATCAACCTGGCAACAGCGGCGGCAACGGTCAGGGTGTAGGGGATCCAACGAGTGACCATCAGGTTGGCATCGGCAACGGCAATGGCAAAGGGCACATCTTCGGCAAGAAGAATGGTCCAAAGAACCGCTAGTCGGCTTTAGAGACGCAAAGGAAGAGCCTGAATGCCGCATCTGATCGAACGCCTCGGTACTTTATGAGACGTATCGTTCTTGCGGTCGGGATTTTTCTACTGGCCATCCTGATTGTCGTGCGTGGGTTGGATCCCTTGCCTGTGCGCGAGCTCCGAGAGACCTATTTCGACTATCTTCAGACCCTGAGCCCACGGGAATATCTTCCCTTGCCGGTGCGTGTCGTTGATGTGGACGAAAAGTCGCTCGAGCAGATCGGTCAATGGCCTTGGCCGCGAGATAGGTTTGCCGAGCTGACGGACAAGCTGACGGACTACGGCGCGGCAGTGATCATCTTCGATGTGCTCTTTGCCGAGCCAGACCGAATGTCGCCCTCGTCGCTGGTGTCGCGGTTCACCGACATTCAGAAAGACCTCTCCCAGACTGAGATCGAGGCGTTGACCTCGCTCGATACCGACGTGATGTTTGCCGATGCCATTGCCCAAACGCGTGTGGTTCTGGGGATCGCATTGTCCAAGGATGTCACGGTCGAGCCTCAGCGCGCCAAGGCCGGATTCGTAGAAATCGGCAACCAACCGGGGCTGGGGGCGCCCTATCTGCAAGCGCCAACGCCTATCCTGCCGGTCCTTATGGAGGCTGCGTCAGGGATCGGAGGTGTCTCGGTCAATCCGCTCGATGGCTCGATCTATGTCCGAAAGGTTCCGCTGATTTGGAACAGCGACGCAGGTTATTACCCGAGCCTTTCGCTCGAGGCGCTGCGGGTCGCGTTTGGCGCTTCAACCTTTGTTCTTCAAGGCGCCGCCGATATCCCTGGCTATCTTGAAACAGTGAACATAGCCGATCTTTCGATCCCGACCTTGCCGGATGGACAGCTTTGGGTTCGCTACCGGAAGGAATCCCCCGAGCTCTATGTTTCGGCTAGGGATGTTCTGGCGGAAGGCTTTGATCCGGCCCTGGCCGAGAAACTTCAGGGCAATATCGTTTTCGTGGGGACATCGGCCGCTGGGCTTCTCGATATCCGGACCACCGCCCTGCGGGAACCGGTGCCGGGCGTTTCGATCCACGCGCAGATGGTCGAACAGATCCTTTTGCAGGATTTCTTGGTCCGCAATGATCTGGTCGAAGCGTTGGAAATACTGACGTTCGTGATCCTCGGGGTGATTGTCCTTGGTGTGATGGCGTGGTTCGGCCCGCTGGCTTCGATCAGCGCAGGGATGCTTACGGCCGTGATTGTGCTTGGCGGTAGCTGGTTTGCATTCATTCGCCTCCATATCCTTTTCGATGCGACCTTCGCTCTTGTAGGAGGCTTTCTCGCCTTCTCGGGCCTCGCGGCCTATCAGTTTATCGTGGCCGATCGTGACAAGCGGATGATCCGTAAATCCTTTTCGCATTATGTGGCCCCGGGAGTTCTGGATCAGATTGAGAGCAGCGGCCACCGGGTCGAACTTGGCGGGATCAACCGCGAGGTTAGCCTCATGTTCTGCGATATCCGTAATTTCACACCGCTGACCGAGACGGTTACCGCAGACCAGATGGTGTCGCTTCTCAACAACCTCTTCACCAAGCTCGGCGGGAAAATTCTTGCCCAGTCGGGTACCATCGACAAATTCATCGGCGATGCGATCATGGCCTTCTGGAATGCGCCGGTAGAAGCGGAAAACCACCGTGAACTTGCGGCCATAGCAGCGATCGATATGCGAAGCGCGCTCGTTGATTTCAATTCAGAGCACGATCACAAGCCGGTCTCTTGCGCTATCGGTATCAACGCTGGCATCGCCTGCGTCGGCAACATCGGCTCGCGAGATCGTTTCAACTATTCCGCGATTGGCGACACGGTGAACGTTGCCTCACGGATTGAAACAGCCTGCCGGCAGGTCGACTACGACATCCTGATCACGGAATCGATGCGCGAAGGCCTCGAGGCTTTCGCTACGCTCGAAGCGGGCTATCTGGGCCTCAAGGGCAAGTCGATGCGGATCCAAACCCATATCCTAATCGGCGATAAAAAATTGAAAGAAAGCGAGGGGTTCAAGAAGCTTGAGCCGCTCCATCGAAAACTGATCCGCGATTTTGCCAAAACGGGGCAGATCGACGCCACCCGCCACGCCGAATGTAGCGCCCTTGCCGTCAGCATCGAACCTGGCCTCGCGACATTCTACGCCAAGCTGCCCGAACGCGGTGCTGATTTTGCCGAACTTCTCAATGAGAAGGAAAATCTAGGCGAACCGGCCCTTATCGAATAGAAATGACATGAATAACTGGTGGGATGGGAACCGTGCCTGAAACGACAACTTTTGCACTTTGGGTGATGCTTTGCCTCGAGCTCAAGCACTTTGTGGCAGACTATCTTCTGCAATTCGATTGGATGATCCGAGGGAAGGGAAGCCTTACCATGCCCGGCGGCTACGCTCACGCCGGGATACATGCGGTGGGGACGGTGATCGTTCTGGCGCTTCTCGGACTCGCGCCGTTGGTGATCCTGTTCTTTGCGGTTGGCGAGTTTGTCGTCCACTACGCGCTTGATTTTGCAAAAGCACATTACGGCGATCATGTCTCCAGTTCTGAGAAGCCACGAACATTTTGGGCCTTTAACGGCCTCGATCAGTTCTTGCATCACTCGACCTATATCGCGATGACCTATCTGATCGTTCTGCAAACCATCTGACGACACACAAGAATAAAAGAACTCCAAAAGGGAGAGCTGAAGTGCGAGAGCATCTATTAACCCGTTTCCGCGGATTGCCTTCTGTGATGGCCCTTGCGGCCGCCTTCTCGGCTCTGCTGGCAAGCCCGGCTTTGGCTGCGGGCGGGGCGGTGCCGACACTGGTCCAAGACATGGGCGCGGCCCTGCTCTTTGCAGGCGGCATCGCGGTGATCTTTGCAAGGCTCAAAATCCCGTCGATCGCGGCGTTTATTCTTGCGGGCGTGTTCCTTGGCCCGCAGGGCTTTCACATGATCACCGATCCGGCCAACGTGGATACGATTGCCCAGATCGGTTTCGTGCTTCTGCTCTTTGTGATCGGCCTCGAGATCAATCTTCGGAGCCTATTTTCAGGGGGGCGCCTGATCCTGCTGGTCGGTCTGGCGCAGTATCCGATCACGCTTTTGTTCGGGATGCTCTTTGCGAAGCTGGTGATCTACATGGGCCTTGGCGGCGTGTTGGACGACACGCCTCTTGGGCCGCTTTATCTCGGCATTGCCATCGCCGGCTCGTCCTCGCTGCTCGTCGTCAAGCTGTTTCAAGAGCATTTTCAGCTCGATACCCAGCCGGGTCGCATCTCGCTCACGATCCTTATCTTTCAAGATATCTGGGCAATTGTCGTCACGCTGATCCAGCCCGCGTTCGACAATCCTGACATCAAAGCTATTGGCTTTTCCTTCCTCGGCATTGCGATCCTGGTGGTAGTTGCCATCGCGCTGTCGCGGACCATCGCCGACCGCGGCTTTGCCTGGATCGCCAAGATGCCCGAACTGATCCTTCTGGGTGCGATGTCGTGGTGTTTCGCGATGGTCGCCATCGGCACCAACATCGACAATTTCACCCTTATGTTCGGATTCAACT
This sequence comes from Paracoccaceae bacterium, assembly GCA_041546005.1. Lineage (GTDB taxonomy): Bacteria > Pseudomonadota > Alphaproteobacteria > Rhodobacterales > Rhodobacteraceae > RFZI01. The sequence continues at coordinate 3,880 of JBFEXG010000017.1, read as the reverse complement.
GGCATATGGCTGTCAGCTCGGGCATGGCGGCGCTCATCGCGGGCGCGACCATCGCCAGCTCACCCTACAGCACCGAGATCGTGACCAAGGTCGGGCTGGTGAAGGACTTCTTCATCACGCTCTTTTTTGTCGGCCTCGGTATTTCGCTTCCGGCCATCAACGGCTGGTCGGGCCCGCTGACCGCTCTCGGGATCGCCTTTCTTGCTGTCATCGCGCGCCAGCTTGTCTTCTTTCCGATGCTCTACTTCGCGGGTGTCGACCAAAGAAACGCGCAGGTTTCGTCGATCAGGCTCGCGCAGATTTCCGAGTTTGGCCTCGTCATTGCCTACCTTGGATTGAGCTTTGGGCATATCAGCAAAGACCTCTCGTCCGCGATCATTCTGGCCTTTGTCTTCACGGCAATCATGACGACCCCCTTGTTCGAAGGGGCCTATCGGATCCACGAGATCATGCAGGGGTTCCTGAGCCGCATCGGATTCAAGGAGCCGGAAGAGACCATCGAGGAAGAAAGTGACGAGGTTGAATTGGCGATCCTCGGCATTCACCGCGATGCCTCTTCCTTTGTTACCGAATTGGCCAAGACCCATCCTCATCTGCTCGCCAAGACGACGGTCGTCGACTTCAATATTGCGATCCACGACCGGATTCGCGGCATGGGGGTCAAGGTCAAGTATGGTGATATTTCGAACGAGGAATCGCTGATCCACGCTGGGGTCAACCGCGCCAAGATTATTGTCTGTACAATCTCGGACGACCTTCTTCGCGGCATCACCAATCGCGATCTTGTCCGCCTTCTGCGGCACATCAATCCCGAGGCCACTATCATTTCCAATGCCATCCAAATGCAGGGGTGGCGCGATCTGAAAGAGGCCGGGGCGGACATCGTCTATATGTCGCGGTTTGAAGTCGCAAAAAGCCTCGTTCGTGCTGTCGTTCTTGCCGACGAAGATCGGGCTGACGAGTTTGTCGACGAGCAATACGCGACGGTTTCTGAACCCCGCCTGCGCCACGAAATCATGGACTGATCGGGCCCATACCCTCTCGTGCGATCCTGAGACGACTTTTGGACTGCCGGGAGGGTTCCCTGACGCGATTTCTCTTTGATCTGCCTGAAGTGTTCTCGATCCCCTTCGGGGGCGAGGGCGCGGCATTCCCTGTTCGCCGTATCTTCTGTGTCGGGCGGAACTATGCCGCCGAGATGGGCAACGAGGTTGACCGCGAGGCGCTATTCTATTTCACCAAGTCGCCGGCATCGGCCGTCTTTGCGCCCGCGAGCCGCGCTAGTAGTTGGCGGTCAGCGGATCGATGATCCCCGGGATTTCGGTGATCTTGGTGAAGGGAATGCCGCTGAGTTCCGAATGTCGTTTGATGGTCTCGAGGCTATCGGCCAGATAGATGCAAAACGTTTTGTCTTCTGCAACATAGCTGTGCTGCCACTGGATCAGCGTTCCTATGGCGTTGAGCGCTTGATTGGACGCCCGAGCTGCGCCGCAAAGCTCGGTGGCGGAAAATTCGCCAATACCGGGAATGTCTCTTTCGATCAGATAGCGCTTGAGAGCGGCCAACGGACAAACTCCTTCTGCTGATTTTTCCAGAATGCATCAAATTGGCATATGATTGCCAACGCAAACTTCTTTAGACAACTAAAGAAAACATTTAGTCTTCCAATAGGCCCGCTACCGACGAGGCGGAAATGAAAGCTGCGACACATCTACGATCCCTTCAGGCGCTTGAAATGGCGATCCGTTTAGGCTCGCTCAAAGAGGCGGCCGATACGCTAGGGATAACCCCTGCCGCAGTGGGCCAGAGAATTCGGGCGCTGGAAGACTTCCTGGGAACCGACTTGCTGTCGCGAGGCCGGTCTGGCCTTCGGCCGACTGCAAACCTTGAGGCCGCGCTGGGCGATCTTGTCGAAGGTTTTGCGGCGCTCGACCGGGCGGCCGATGCGCTGGATTTTGGGAGGCAGGCGGAAATCCACATTGAGGCTGACGGGGATTGGGCCGACCTGTGGCTTCTGCCGCGGCTCAGTGCGTTTAGGGCCGATAACCCCAACATCTATTTCAATATCAATGGAAAGGGCGATGCGCCTGCCCGCAAGACGACCCCCGACTGCCGCATCATCTATGGCGATCCAAACGACGGCGAAGTCCTCTACCGAGATCTGATCCTTCCTGTTGCGAGCCTTGACAACTTCCGGCGCTTTGATCCCGAAGATCGCATTGACGGGCTCGTCGGGATGCCCTTTTTGCATCTTGAATCCCAAAGAGACGGAGAAGATCGCCCCGGCTGGCCCGAATGGATCGCGCGGTTCGGTCGCCGCACCGAAGGCGCCGCCCGCGGAATACACTACAGGCGCGCAAAACACGCGCTGGAAGCGGTTCGAAAGGATGTAGGTTTTCTTGTCTGCGGCCTTTCCCTGATGGAAGCCGATCTTGATGAGGGGAATTTCCGGCCCATCGTGTCGATGCGCGAAAATCTGGTCGCGCCGCATCCATATGTTCTTCAGATCACGCACCGTCAGCCCATGCGGCCGCAACTGATCCGCTTCTGCGACTGGTTGCTGGGCGAGGCCGCAATAACGGCCAGATGGCTTGATATGGCGGGGCAGGGCCCCTCGGGCTAGGTGCCCGCGCCGATCAATCGGGCAACCTCTTCAGAGCGCAGGATTGCAGCGCTTTCGGTCCGGATGGCGTCGATGACCGTGTGCATTGCGCCACTCAGGCGCAAGCCGTCGCGGTGCAATACGAACCACTGCCGATAGATCGGAAGGCTTTCGGCGCGGATATGCACAAGGCGCCCGGCGGCCAGCTCGTCGATCACGGTATGGGCCGAAATCAGCGCCACGCCGAGATCAGCGATCACCGCCTGTTTGATGGTCTCGTTTGAGTCCATCTCGATCTGTCGAAACGGGCGTCCTTCACCGATCCGATCCAGAAACCGCATGGCGAGGATTCTGGTGCCAGACCCTTCTTCGCGCAGGATCATCGTCTGATCGAGGATGTCGTCGTGGCTGACCGCCGCCTTGGTGCCAAGCGGGTTTTCAGGGCTCGCGATCAATAGGTGCGGGTGATCGCCAATCGGATAGGCCGTGACCTCTGGCCGGCGCGGTGGACGGCCCATGATCGCAACGTCGATCGATTCGGACTCAAGCCCTGCAATGATCTGGTTGCGGTTGCCAATCTCGAGGCGGACTTCGATCTCGGGATGGCTTCGCTTGAGGCGGGCCACGATTCCGGGCGCAAAGTATTTGCCGGTGCTCACGACACCCAGAACAACCTGCCCTGCGACCCCACGCCGCAAGGCCTCTATTTCGTAGAGCGCCCGCGACATGGCGGCCTCGGATTTCTCGAAAGCGGCGAGCAAAACCGAGCCTTCCGCGGTTGGTGCAAAGGCCCCGGTGGTGGTTCGTGTCACCACCTCGGAGCCGACGGTATTCGTAAGCATTTTCAATTGGTTGTGAACGGCTGGCGGAGTCAGCGAAAGCATCTCGGCTGCGCCCTTAATGGAGCCGGTTTCGCAGACCATTGTCAGGGCGCGAAGCTGTTTGAAGGTGAGGGCGTTCAGGAGGGACATTTCAGAAAACTTAATAAGACTTCCAACTTATTAAATTCTACTACATCCGCCTCCCGTGCATATCAAGCGGCATGTCTTTGAGGGAGGACGCGATGACCAGAGGCGGTGTGGCGGTTGCGCCAGACAGGATCCCGGCGGATCTTTTTGCTGTCATCCATGCCGTTTGCGAGGTTGGCAGAAGCCTCAGCCACACCATCGCGCGGGGGCCCCTCGGCGGTTCGCTTGGGCATGCGGTCGGCGAAAACTCAGACGGCGACAGTCAAAAAGCCCTTGATGTTATGGCCGACGAGGCCTTTGCCGAAGCGCT
>JBFEXG010000055.1:0-10938 GCA_041546005.1 Paracoccaceae bacterium | reverse complement strand
GGTCAGCGGCCATGTCGAGCCAGCGGTGCAGGTGGGCGTTCTCGGGGAAGAGCTTCTTCATCGCCGCGTCGGTCTTGGCGATATCCTCGGGATCGCCCGACAGCGCACACCAGCGGAACGGCCCAATGCCCTTGCAGAACAAGGGGCGGATATAGGCCGGAACGAAGCCGGGGAAGGCGAAGGCATTCTCAAGGCCTTCTTCCAGCGCCATCTGGCGGATGTTGTTGCCATAGTCGACTGTTGGCACGCCCATCTCGTGAAACGCCACCATGGCCGCGACCTGCACCTTCATCGAGGCGCGGGCGGCTTTCTCGACACCCTTCGGGTCGGTTTCCTGCTTCGCCCGCCACTCGGCCACCGTCCAGCCCTGCGGCAGATAGCCGTGCACCGGATCGTGGGCCGAGGTCTGGTCGGTCACGATATCGGGGGTCATCCCGCCTTCTTTGGCACGTGCGAGGATTTCGGGGAACACATCAGCGGCGTTGCCGATCAGGGCGACCGACTTGGCCTCGCCCGCCTTGGTCCACTGGTCGATCAACGCGAGCGCTTCGTCGAGGGAATGGGCCTTGGCGTCGCAATACCGCGTCCGGATGCGGAAATCGGCGCGGGTTTCGTCACATTCCACGGCAAGGCAGCAGGCGCCTGCCATTACCGCCGCCAAAGGTTGGGCCCCGCCCATGCCGCCAAGCCCGCCGGTCAGGATCCACTTGCCCTTGAGGTCGCCGCCGTAGTGCTGGCGGCCGGCTTCGGCAAATGTCTCGTAGGTGCCCTGAACGATTCCTTGCGTGCCGATATAGATCCACGAGCCAGCGGTCATCTGGCCGTACATCATCAGGCCCTTCTTATCGAGCTCGTTGAAATGCTCCCACGTCGCCCAGTGCGGCACGAGGTTGGAGTTGGCGATTAGAACGCGCGGCGCATCGGGGAAGGTGCGGATCACCGAGACGGGCTTGCCGGATTGGACGAGGAGGGTTTCGTCGGCCTCGAGGTTTTTCAGCGCCTCGACGATCTTGTCGAAATCGGCCCAAGTCCGCGCCGCGCGACCAATGCCGCCATAAACCACCAGCTCATGCGGGTTCTCGGCGACATCGGGATGCAGGTTGTTCATCAGCATTCGCATTGCAGCTTCGGTCAGCCATGATTTCGCGGTGATCTCGGTTCCGGTCGGCGGAAAGATATCGCGGGTGTTGTGGCGGGGATTGGTCATGTCAGCCTCTGAGGTCGGGGGCCAGATCGGCCAGGGTTTGCAGAATGTCGGAAAGGATCGGCCGCAGCGCATCGGCGCGGGCGGGATCGTAGGCATAGGGGGCGGTCTCGCTCGCGAGGTGCGTCGACTGCGCAAGCTCCATCTGGATCGCGTGGATGCCTTCTTGCGGGCGGCCATAGTGGCGCGTGGTCCAGCCGCCCTTGAAGCGCCCGTTCAGAACGGTCGGGCGTCCGGATGCCTGACAGATGCGATGAGTCGCCGCCTCGATGCGGGGATCACAGGTCGTCCCGCCCGCCGTGCCAATGTTGAAGTCGGGCAGGGTGCCTTCAAAGAGAAAGGGGATATGCGAGCGGATCGAGTGGCAGTCGTAGAGGATCGCCACGCCGTGCTTGGCGCGGACACGCTCCAATTCGGTGGACAGGGCCACGTGATAGGGTTGGTGATATTGCACCAGCCTTTCGTCCACTTCGGCCGTATTAGGCTCTGTTTTCCAGATTGGCGTGCCGTCAAAATCGGTCAGCGGCACGAGGCCGGTGGTGTTCTGGCCGGGATAGAGGCTCTCGTCTTCGGGCGAGCGGTTGGCGTCGATCACATAGCGATGAAAGGTGGCGCGCACGACAGTCGCACCCTCCAAAAGCCCTTTGTAGAGTCTATCTATGTGCCAATCCGTGTCGGAAAGCTCCTGTCCACGGGCATTGAGCCGCGTAAGGATATCCTCGGGCAGCCATGTGCCGGTATGCGGCATACCCAGAACAACGGGGCCGTCACCTTGGATCACTTCGACCGGTGTCATGCGCCCAGCTCCGGCAGGGCCAGCCCCTCAACCAGTGCGCCGCTTGCGATAAATTCGGCAGAGGCCGCGATATCAGGGGCGAGGAAGCGGTCGTCTTTCACGGTCGGGACTGCGGCGCGGATATGGGCCATTGCGGTTTGCAGCGTCGGGCTCGTCTTGAGAGGCGCACGGAACTCGACACCCTGCGCCGCGCACATCGCTTCGACCCCAAGGATCACGTTGAGGTTGGCGTTCATCCGCTCAAGTCGGCGGGCGGCATGGGCGGCCATGCTGACGTGGTCTTCCTGATTGGCCGAGGTTGGCGTCGAGTCGATCGAGCAGGCGTGAGCGAGGTGCTTGTTCTCGCTCATCAGCGCGGCGGTTGTGACCTCGGCGATCATCAGGCCAGAATTCAGGCCGGGATTAGGGGTGAGGAATGGGGGCAGATCGAACGATAGCGTCGGGTCGACCATGAGCGCGACGCGGCGCTGGGCGATGGCGCCGATCTCGGCCACGGCAAGGGCGATCTGGTCGGCGGCGAAGGCGACCGGCTCAGCATGGAAATTGCCGCCGGAGACAATGAGACCTTCTTCGACCAGAACGAGCGGATTGTCGGTTACGGCGTTGGCTTCAATCTCGAGCGTTTGCCCGGCGAAACGAAGAAGGTCGATTGCTGCGCCAGAAACCTGTGGCTGGCAACGGATGCAGTAGGGGTCCTGCACGCGGGTATCGCCTTCGCGGTGGCTTTCGCGAATCTCGGAGCCCTCCATCAGGGCCGACTGGGCGCGGGCAACCTCGATCTGGCCGCGATGGCCGCGCAGGGTGTGGATGGCGTCCACCAAGGGCGCGGTCGAGCCCATGATTGCGTCGGTCGAAAGCGCTGCGGTGACGATGCAGGCGCGAGCGTTGGTCCAGGCGTTGAAGAGGCCGACCAAGGCGCAGGCGGTCGAGAACTGGGTGCCGTTGATGAGGGCGAGGCCCTCTTTCGGGCCGAGGGTGATCGGCGCAAGGCCAGCCTTCTTCAGGGCATCCGCAGAGGGCATCGTGACGCCCCCGAATACCGCCTGACCCTCGCCCAGCATCGTCGCCGCCATATGTGCGAGCGGAGCAAGGTCGCCCGAGGCGCCGACCGAGCCCTGATCGGGGATCACCGGCGTCACCCCTTTGGCCAGCATCCCCTCGATCAGCGCAACGGTTTCCCAAGCCACGCCCGATGCACCGCGCCCGAGGCTCAGAAGCTTGAGCGCCATCATCAGCCGCGTGGTCGCCTGATCGAGCGGTTTGCCCACGCCGCAGCAGTGCGACAGGATCAGGTTGCGCTGGAGCGTCGCCGTATCCTTCGCCGCGATCTTGACGCTGGCGAGTTTGCCGAAGCCGGTGTTGACGCCATAGACGGCCGCATTCCCCTCGGCCGCCGACCGAACCAGCGCCGCGGCCGCTTCGATGCCGGGGCGGGCCGAGGCATCAAGCCGCACAGCCGCGCCGCTGCGCCAGATCTTTTCCAGAAGATCGAGCGTCGCCGCGCCGGGGTTGAGAACGATGGTCATTCAGTGCCTCCAAAAATGCGGGCCTGCAGCGGATTGAAACCGATGCGGTAAGAAAGCTCGGACGGATCGGTCGCGTCCCAGATGGCGAGGTCGGCCCGCTTGCCGGGGGCGATCACGCCGCAATCGTCGAGGCCGAGGGCGCGGGCGGCATTCGCCGTCACACCACGCAGCGCCTCTTCGGGCGTCAGGCGGAAGAGGGTGCAGCCCATGTTCATGGTCAGAAGAAGCGAGGTGACGGGCGAGGAGCCGGGATTGCAGTCAGTCGCCAGCGCCATTGGCACGCCTGCTTCACGGAAAGCTGCAACGGGCGGCATCTGGGTCTCGCGCAAGGTATAGAAGGCGCCGGGTAGGAGGACGGCGACCGTGCCAGAAGCAGCCATCGCCTTGGCGTCGTCCGCGTTCGCGTATTCCACATGGTCCGCCGATAGCGCGCCATAGCGGGCGGCAAGCGCCGCGCCGCCAAGCCACGAAAGCTGTTCGGCATGGAGCTTGACCGGCAGGCCCAGCGCCTTGGCGGCATCAAATACCCGCGCGATTTGGTCAGGCGAAAAAGCGATGCCTTCGCAGAACCCGTCGACCGCATCGACCAACCCCTCGGCATGGGCGGCACGCAGGGTCGGGATTGCGACCTCGTCGATATAGGCATCCGCTCGGCCAGCGTAATCCGCTGGGACGGCATGGGCCCCAAGAAAGGTCGTCTTGATCCGCACTCGCCGCTGGCGCCCGATGGCGCGAGCGACGCGCAGCATCCGTAGCTCGGTCTCGCGGTCGAGGCCATAGCCCGACTTGACCTCAATGGTCGTCGCGCCCTCAGCGATCAGGGCGTCGGCCCGCTTGAGGGCGCTGGCGAGAAGGGTCGCTTCGTCGGCGGCTCGTGTCGCGCCAACGGTCGAGACGATCCCTCCGCCGGCGCGGGCGATGGCCTCATAGCTTGCGCCCTCAAGCCGCATCTCGAACTCTCGGGCGCGATGGCCACCAAAGACGATGTGAGTATGGCAGTCGATCAGCGCTGGCGTAACCAAACGGCCGCCGAGATCGCGGCGCTCAGCCGCTATGTACTTGGCCGGGATATTCTCGGTCTTGCCGACCCAAACAATCCGCTCGCCCTCGGTGGCGACGGCCCCATTTTCGACGAGGCCATAGCGCTCTGGCCCGATCAGGGTCGCAAGGGTGGCATTGGTCAGCAGCACGGCAGTCGCCTCTTGTTTGGCGTGAACAATATTGTATTATGTCCATACATAATATCTGTCAAGGTTGACTGAGATGACGAAACTCTGGGCACGTCAGGCCCTTCTGGCGAACGGCTGGGCGGAAAACGTGGCGCTCGAAATCGGCGAGTCGGGACGCATCATTTCAGTAGAATCGGCACAGCCCGCTCAGGGCCAGACGATAGATTGCCTTGTCCCCGCACCTTCCAATTCCCATTCCCACGCGTTCCAGCGCGCGATGGCTGGCTTGACCGAGCGACGCGGCCAGAACGCCTCCGACAGCTTCTGGACGTGGCGCAGCCTCATGTATCGCTTCCTCGATCAGATCACCCCCGATCAGGTCGAAGCCATAGCCGCCTTTGTGCAGATGGAGATGCTCGAGGCCGGCTATGGCGCGAGTGTCGAGTTTCACTATCTGCATCATCGGCCCGATGGCCTTCCCTATGACAACATCGCCGAGATGTCGGAACGGATCGCCGCCGCAGCAAGCCAGACGGGTATCGGCCTGACGCTTCTGCCGGTGCACTACCAATACGGCGGCTGCGACAAGCGGGCCCTTGGCCCCGGCCAGCGGCGTTTCGGCAATGATCCCGAGCGCTTCGCTCGTCTGCACGATGGTGCTCGGGCGGCGCTGCGCGCTCTGCCAGCCGACGCGGTTCTTGGTGTCGCACCCCACTCGCTTCGCGCAGTCGCGCCGGAAGAAATGGCCCAGACCATCGCGCTCGCGGGGGGCGGTCCGGTCCACATGCACCTCGCGGAGCAAATCCCCGAGGTGGAGGAGGTCCTTACGCATCGCGGCGTAAGGCCGGTCGAGTGGGCGCTCGCCAATCTCGACATTGGCCCGCAATGGTGCCTCATCCACTGCACCCAGATGCTCCCGTACGAGACCGAAGGCCTTGCGCGCTCAGGCGCCATCGCAGGCCTCTGCCCGCTCACCGAGGCAAGCCTTGGCGACGGGATCTTCGATGGCGTTCGCTGGTTCGACGCGGGTGGCGCGATTTCTCTGGGGTCCGACAGCAACATCCGAATCTCGCTGGCCGAAGAAATCCGCCAGCTCGACACTAGTCAGCGCCTGCGCGATCACACCCGCGCGGCGCTCGCAACGTCGGGTCAATCAACGGGCCGCCGAATCTTTGAGGCCGCTGCAAGCGGTGGCGCTCAAGCGGCTGGGCGCGGGGCAGGGACTATCGCAGTTGGAGAATGGGCCGATCTTCTCTCCTTCGACATGGGCCACCCCGATCTCGCGGGTCTTCGGGGCGACACCATCCTCGACAGCTTCGCCTTCGCGGGCGGCAGCGGGATGATCGCTGATGTCTGGTCGGCCGGTCGCCATGTGGTGCAGGACGGTCAGCATATCGAGCGCGCCGCAATAACGGCCGCCTATCGAAGGGCCGTAGCCGCACTGCGCGATGGGATCTAATAGCGCGTCGTCATCCGGTGACCGGGGCGATAGACGAGCCGGACATAGGTCACCGCTCGATCCTGCCACCATGTCGAGCGCTCGAGCTGAAACAGAGGGTCGCCGGTCGAACAACTAAGATGGTTTGCAAGGCCCTGATCGGCCGCGGCGGCGGAAAAGCTGATCTCTGCATCGGAAAATGGGACTGCCGCGATCAGCCACTCGTTTGGCCCAACCTGAGAGAAATCCGCCGTCCGCGCCTGCGGCAGCAGATCGAGATTGATCCAACGATCTTCGTATTGATAGGGGCTGCCATCTGCGAAATGCATACAGACCAGGTGCAAAACCTCGGTTGTGGCCTCAAGTTGAAGCCGCGCCCGCAGCCAGTCTGGCGCGCGCTCGACCGCCGACGAGATCAGCGCGTAGCGATAGGCCAACCCCTGATCCTCGATCTCGCGCCGCACGAGCGGAATATCAAACCGCGCCCGCCGCAGGGGCGACATCCTGACCTTCGATCCCGCTTTGCGCTTGCGCTCGATGATGCCCTCTTCGGCAAGCTCGCGCATGGCCCGGTTCACTGTCGCCCGCGCCACCCCATAGCTTGACGCGAGATCAAGCTCATTGGGAATCGAAGCCCCGGGCTTCCATTCGCCATGGGTGATCTTGCGAAGAATGTCGGACTTGATCTCACGGTATGTATTCGAAGACGGCATAGTTTCCACCTGCAGATGCTGCGCAGACATAACCGCGACTAATTAGACATAAACGTAGACATAAAATGCCAGAACGCATACCGCCAACTGAGTTCAAAGCCGATCTTTTCGCTTCTCTCGCTCCGTTGGAGTTGACCCTCGCCAATGGCCAGCGCTCTATGCGTGGAGAAAATCGGACCGACACCAACCCCAATGGCAAGACACGCTATAGCTTTGAACGAGCCCGAAATCCTGCCCCTCGGGCAGGATGGGGTTATCGTGCGCTTTGCCCGCCGACCTAGCCCAAACGCCTTGGCGGCGGCACAAGCGTTCTACGGTTTGATGAATATTACGGACAACGCAGGGATTTCTGAGGTGGCACCGTCGCTTGCCTCGGTGCTCCTGCGCTTCGATCCGACAAAGACGACCAGAGCCACCGTCGAAGCCCTTGCTCGTCATGGGCTTTCACGCCTCGCAACGGGTGGCTTTGAAGCGAGCCCGTCTAGGCGGATCTGGCACCTGCCTGTCGCATTCGGTGGCGATATGGGGCCACAGCTCGCCGAAGCAGCAGCGCTTGCAGGCATCAGCGAAGAAGAGGCGGTCAGAGAGATCTCTGGTGCCGAGCTCCGTGTCCTCGCCATCGGTTTCGCGCCCGGACAGCCCTACATCGGCCTTCTCCCCGACAACTGGAACATGCCCAGATTGTCGCAGCTCACCCCGAAGGTTCCAGCTGGCGCTTTGGTCGTAGCACTGCGCCAGCTTGTCCTCTTCTGCAATGACAGCACGACCGGGTGGCGGATGGTCGGACAGACCGGATTTCGCCCGTTTTGGCCGCAAAGCCAGACGCCTTTCCGCCTCCAAGTTGGGGATGCGATCCGGATTGAGCCGATTGGCCATGTCGAGTTTGCAGCCCTCGGCGCCTCCGACACAGAAGGTCTCGGCGGTGCACGTCTCGAGGTTCTTGGATGAGCGGAGCCCTCCACATCCACCGCGCGGGCCCGCAGATATCGGTGCAAGACATCGGCCGTCCGGCGCTCATGGCGCAAGGGCTTTCAACTGGCGGCGCCGCCGACCGCATGGCGCTTGCCGAGGCGGCAGCCTTGCTCGGACTGGCCAGTTTGCCAGCGAGCATTGAAATGGCCGGGCTGGGTGGCGATTTCTCGGTTTCACAACCCACTCGGATCGCCCTGACCGGTGCTCCGATGCGCACCAAGATCGACGGTAAGGATATTGGTTGGAATCAGACCCATCTGCTCATTCCAGGCCAAAGGCTTTCGATCGGGGGAGCGATTTCGGGCGTCTATGGCTATCTCACGCCTGCTGGCGGCATTGCGATCGAGCCGTTTCTCGGCAGCAGGTCGACGCACCTTGTTGGGGGGCTTGGGGCTATTCTGACTGCGGAACAAAGCCTTGCCATTGGCCCCGACCGCGCACCCGCCGCGCCACCCGTCCGTATTGCGCCGGATGCGCGGTTTTCCGGCGGGGCCGTCCGGATCATGCCGGGCCCGCAAACCGGCCTGTTCGACACAGCGGAACTGACCCGATTTCTTTCCGTTATGTTCCAGCGCGGCTCTGCGTCCAACCGTCAGGGTGTCCGGCTTGAACACGATGGCACCCCCTTTCAAGCGGGCGAGGCAGCGGGCCTTGCCTCGGACTTTATCGCCACCGGCGATGTGCAGATGACGGGCGATGGGGTGCCCTATGTCCTTCTCACCGAGTGCCAGACGATGGGTGGCTATCCCCGCATTGGAACAGTGATCGGCGCTGACCTGCCGCGCATCGCCCAACTGCCCCTCGGCGGGCGCGTCCAATTCGCGTTGGTCAGTGTGGCCGAGGCTGACCGGCTCTATCGAACGCCCGCGCAACTGATTGCAGATGCCAAGACCCGCGTTGCGCCGCTTGTCCGCGATCCGCATGAGATCTCGGATTTGCTTGGGTATCAGCTCATTGGCGGCGTAGTCTCCGGCCAAGACGAAGAGGAATACTAGGATGGTTACACGGGTCGATTTGAATTCCGATATGGGCGAGGGCTATGGCCCCTGGAAGATGGGCGACGATGCCGCGCTTCTGGATGTGGTGACATCGGCCAACATCGCCTGCGGTTTTCATGCGGGCGATGCCGATGTGATGGCCCGCACCATGAAGATCGCCGCCGAGCGGGGCGTTGGCATCGGCGCGCATCCGGGCTTTGCCGATACCCAAGGCTTCGGGCGCCGCAGAATCGACCTTTCGCACAGTGAGCTTGCCAATCTCGTCGCCTATCAACTCGGCGCCGCCCAAGGGGTGGCGCGGCTTGTGGGCGCCGAGGTGCGTCATCTCAAGCTGCACGGGGCACTCGCCAATATGGCCTCCGAGGATGCGGCAATGGCCGAGGCCTGTTATCGCGCGGCGCTGCGGGTAGACCCCGAGATCATCATCGTCGTCCTTGCCGCGACCGAGATGGAGCGTGTCGTGCGCGATCTTGGCTGCAACTGGGCGGGCGAGATCTTTGCCGACCGCGCCTATAACGACGACGCGACCCTCGTCGACAGGCGCAAGCCCGGCGCTGTGATCCAAGATGGTGAGGTGGCGGCCGAGCGGATGCTCAAGATGCTCGCGGCAGACGCGATCATCACCGAAAGCGGCAAGCATATCCCGACGCGGATCGACACGATCTGTCTGCATGGCGACACGCCGGGCGCAGCGCAGATGGCCCGCGTGATCCGCGAAAGGCTCATCGCGGGCGGCATCACGATCGAACGCTTTGCCGCCCGAAAATAGGCTCTAACTAGGCCCCAAGCCGCTCCAAGAGCTTGCAGTAGGCGATCTGTCCCTTGCGATAGCTCGAGAGGCGGTAGAACTCGTTCGGCGCGTGGATGTTCTCGTCATCAAGGCCAAAGGCCATGACCGCCCCATGCACACCAAGCTCTTTGAGGAGAAGCGTCATCACCGGGATCGAGCCGCCGGTGCGGACGAGATAGGGATCGCGCCCGTAGACCTCTTTCAAAACCTCATTCACCGCCGACGTGGCGTTGTGCCCGTTCGGCACAAGGAACGGATCGGCATTGCCCGGCAGCCGCTCGACCGAGACCCGAAGGCCCTTGGGTGTGAGGCTCTCGATATGCGCCTTCAGAAGCGCATAGATCTTGTCCGGCGTCTGGTTGGCAACGAGGCGGCAGGTGATCTTGGCCTTGGCCTCGCGCGGCAGCACCGTCTTGATCCCGCCGCCCTGATAGCCGCCCCAAAGCCCGTTGATCTCGAGCGTCGGCCGCGCCCAGAGGTTTTCGCGGGTGGTATAACCTTCCTCGCCAAACACATCCGGCACGTCCAGATCGGCAATATACTCCGCCTCGTCAAAGGGCGCGCGGGCGATGGCCTCGCGGTCTTCCACCGTGAGGTCGATCACATCGTCATAGAAGCCGGGCACATTGATCCGTCCGTCGCGCCCCTTGAGCTCGGCGATAATCTGCGACAGCCCGTGCAGCGCATTGGCCACGCCGCCGCCATGCATCCCTGAATGCAGATCAGATTTCGCGCCGGTCACTGTTACCTCGCAGCCGACAAGCCCCTTGAGACCCAAGAGGAGGCAGGGCTCGGTCTCGCTCCACTGTCCGCCATCGGCCGAGATGATCATGTCGGCTTTCAGCATCTTGCTGTTGGCGCTGATGAAGGGGGCGAGGGTGGGCGAGCCGATCTCTTCTTGCCCTTCGAAGAAGAACTTTACGTTGACCGGCAGCTTGCCTGTGGTCTTCAAAAGCGCCTCGGCGGCGATGATCGGGGTCATCATTCCGCCCTTGTCGTCGGATGCGCCCCGCCCATAGATCCGGTCGTCGCGCAGGGCCGCTTCGAACGGGGGCGTCTCCCAAAGCTCGAAAGGCTCAGCCGGTTGCACATCAAAGTGGCCGTACAAGAGAACGGTCGGCTTGTCGGCCCCGGTGTGGAGCCAATCGCCATAGACGACCGGATGCCCAGCAGTCGGATACATGGCGACGTTCTCGGCCCCGGCGGCCTTGAGCCGGGCGACAACCCACTCACCCGCGGCTTCGACATCCGGCATATGCTCGGGCTTGGCCGAGACCGAAGGGATCCGCACGAGATCGCGCAGCTCTTCAACAAACCTGTCCTGATTGGCGC
>JBFEXG010000344.1:0-2381 GCA_041546005.1 Paracoccaceae bacterium | reverse complement strand
GCTTCCTGTTCCTTGTCGGTTTCAGCCTCTATCTGGCGCATGGGCAGGGCATTCGCTGGCGCTCTTTCGGCACCCGGTTTGCCAAGGTGGCCGGGGCGGCGGCACTTGTCTCGGCTGGGACATACATCGCCTTGCCGCAGACCTTTGTCTATTTCGGCATCCTACATTCGATCTCGGTAGCGAGCCTCTTGGGCCTTGCTTTCTTGCGCCTTCCGGCGGTTCTGACACTACTCCTCGGGGCGGTGGTGATTGCCCTGCCGAACTATGTCAGTCTCTCCGCGCTCGACAGCCCGTTCTTCTATTGGACCGGCCTCTCGACATGGTGGCCGCCCTCGATCGA
The DNA here is from genome assembly GCA_041546005.1 of Paracoccaceae bacterium. Taxonomy (GTDB): domain Bacteria; phylum Pseudomonadota; class Alphaproteobacteria; order Rhodobacterales; family Rhodobacteraceae; genus RFZI01. Next base: position 2,041 of record JBFEXG010000344.1, on the reverse strand, counting down.
TTATGAGCCGGTCTTCCCGTGGTTTGGGCCGGCACTATTTGGCATCGGCACGGCCAAGGCGATTGCGACGCTCTTTCCCACTGCGCTGGTTCCTGCCGCAGGCGCGGGGCAGGCGGCATGGGCGAGGGCCATTGCTTTTCCGGGGCGGCATAGCCTCGTGATCTATCTGGCGCATCAGCCGATCCTGATTAGCATGATCTGGGTCTATCTGATGTTGTCCTGACGGCTTTACCCCCGCTCGGGTTTGTCGCTAGAAACCGATGACAGCAGGGGAGAGCCAATGACCAATCCGCTTTATGACACGCTCTTTGGCCGCCATGCCGGATCGGATGCGCCTTTCCTCTATCCTGAAGGCGGATCGCCGATCAGCTATGGCGTATTTCTAGCGATGGCGGCGCGGATGGCGAACGCGATAGCCGCGCTGGGCCTTGCCCCCGGTGATCGCGTGGCCGCGCAGATCGATAAATCACCAGAGGCGCTCGCGCTTTATGCGGGCTGCGTGCAGGGCGGCTTTGTCTTCCTGCCGCTCAACACGGCCTATACGCCGTCCGAGCTGAGCTATTTCCTAGCCGACAGCGGTGCGAAGCTCGTAGTGGCGACGGATGCCACCGAAGGAAGGGTCGCGCCACTGGTTGATGGAACCGGCTCTGTTGTGATGACGCTCAACGCAGACGGCACCGGCAGCCTTGCCGCCCTTGCCGCGGAGCAATCGAGCGCCGCGCCGGTGGCCGAGCGGGGGGCAGACGACCTCGCCGCCCTTCTCTATACCTCTGGCACGACCGGGCGCTCCAAGGGCGCAATGTTGAGCCAAAACAATCTCTTGTTGAACGCTCTTACACTGGCCAAGGCATGGCGATTTACCGACAAAGACGTGCTTCTCCACGCGCTCCCGATCTTTCACACCCACGGGCTTTTCGTCGCCACCAACGTGATCCTAGCCACCGGCGGGGCGATGATCTTTTTCGGGAAGTTCGATGTTGATGCGCTGGTGCGCGAGATGCCGAAGGCCACCGCGCTCATGGGCGTGCCGACCTTCTACACCCGCCTTCTCGATCACCCCGCTTTCACCCGCGACCTGACCAAGGGGATGCGCCTTTTCATCTCCGGCAGCGCGCCCTTGTTGGCCGAGACCCACGTCCGCTTTGAAGATCGCACGGGCCACCGGATCCTCGAACGCTATGGCATGACCGAGACCAACATGAACACCTCCAACCCCTATGAGGGCGAGCGCCGCGCCGGAACGGTGGGCCTGCCGCTGCCGGGGGTAGAGCTGAAAATCACCGATCCGAGCACCGGCGCAACCCTGCCGCAAGGCGAGGTGGGCGTAATCGAGGTGCGGGGGGCAAACGTTTTTCAGGGCTACTGGCAGATGCCGGATAAAACCCGTGAAGAACTGCGCGAGGATGGTTTCTTCATCACAGGCGACCTCGCCCGTATGGACGCGGACGGCTATGTGACGATCATTGGCCGCGGCAAGGATCTAATCATCTCGGGCGGCTTCAACGTCTATCCCAAAGAGGTCGAGACGCTCCTCGACGAGCAGCCCGGCGTTCTGGAAAGCGCAGTGATCGGTGTGCCGCATCCTGATCTGGGCGAGGTGGCGGTCGGCATCCTTGTGCGCCAGAAGGGGCAGGAGCCCGACCTCGACCAGATCGCCGCCGCGATGGGGCAGGCGCTGGCGCGGTTCAAACAGCCGCGCAAGCTGATCGTCGTGGACGAGTTGCCGCGCAATACGATGGGCAAGGTGCAGAAGAACATCCTGCGCCAGAGCTACGGCGGGCTTTTCGCCGCCTAGTCGTCGAAGCTGTCGGCAAAGAAGGCGCGGGCGGTGTGCCAGACAACGGCCCGTGCCGTATCTCGATCGAACCTGTCGGGGTGGAGGTAAAAGTCGGTCCAGAGCCCTTCGAGGAGGGCGATGATCGACAAGGCCGCGATCTGCGGATCGGTGCCGGGATTGGCCCCCTCGGCGCAAAGTTCGCGGCAGATCGAGGTGATCGTGCGCTGCATCTTTGCGTCGCGCGAGTCGATGAAGGGCATATAT
>JBFEXG010000086.1:0-9156 GCA_041546005.1 Paracoccaceae bacterium | reverse complement strand
GCGTTCGAAATAGGCATGATCCAAACCGAACGGAATGCCGTCAAGCAACTCGGCATGTTCCAAGGGCTGATCAGGAAGTGCCATCCAACCGTCGGGGCCGGATTGCGAAAAACGAATGGGTGTCGACAAGATGTGAACCTCCAGAGGGTGCGCGGAGGTTGTCAGGTTGCTGGATTCAAGACAACACCCCTTCATTCGGCGTTGAAAGACTTGGAGAGCCGGAAGGAGGTTTGCCGCCCTCAACTGTGTCGGATTGAGTGGTGCCGAAAGTGGTCCTCTTTGCTGTCTAGAGCTCAACCATCTGACCTAATGATTTAGGAGCACGCCGGTTCTTCCAGCCGGCAGGTGGAGCCTTATCTCAGGATGTTGGTGCTCTTCATATCTAGGTCCAATGGCTCTGCCAGATCTTCAATCGAGTCATAGAGAAGTTCCAGCGTGTAGTCCGGGTTGTGTGCAAAGTTGCCGGGATCGGACGAGACCAACTTCCAGTTATAGGCCGCCCTCAGGAGGCGAGGTGTCCAGCTATCGTATGCGACGGGCCTGCCTTCGGCGAGATCCACAACGCTATCTCCGTTGGTATCGTTGAAGAAATACGGATGCTGGCCGCCCTCATAAATGATCGGTTTGCCGGTGACACTTTCCGCATAGTCCTTGATCATCTGGATCAGCGTTTCAGAGTTACCCCGAATATCGTAGGCAATTCCGACAGCAGCATTGCCCGAGCCATCGTGGCTCAGTCGGGAGACCCGGATATCCTGCGGGGTCTCGCCTTGGTGGCAGGTTTGGCAGGGTTCGACGTCGACCTCCAAGCTGTGCGGCTCGTGGCATGAGTTGCACGACGATACGGGTCGGGCGTGCCAGAACAAGCCAGAATATTCACGGCCCTCATAGTGGTAGCCGGCGCCACCATAGCCACCAAGCCAGCTTGCCGCTGCGGTTGCATAGTGCGGGTTGATGAAGCGCAGCGAGGAGTCGGCCGTATCCAGATCCTTCCCTTCGATCGCTGCGGCGACCGTGGTTCCAGCGGTTCTGCCCTGATGACAGGTCATGCAGGCGGCTTCGACGCCAACGACCGGATACATAATGCCGCTCGGAAAGAGGACTTCTTTTACCTCGCGCAGCCCCTCGTTGTGGCAGGTGCCGCAATCAACAACGCCGCCTGCAGGAATGGGCTCTGTGGGGATGCCCGGCTCCGTCCCGTCGAGGCCGTGATAGCTACGGAAACCTTCGCCCGAATGGCAGACTGCGCAGGCCGGGCGAATGCCCTCGTCAGAGTCCCAGCGGCTGAAAGCCTCGGCGGCTTGATCGGCGTGAGCGGAACGATACCAATCGGATATCGCCTTTTGATTGTCGATCTTGATGTCCTCCGGTCTGAAAGGACCTGATTCAGGCAAGACGAACGGAACTACGGCGTCATGGTTTGCTTCTTGCGCCGAAGACGTGGAGCCGAGGACCAGCATTTGGAGGCAAACCACTCCAACTGCCGAAACCAAAACACTTCTCATGGTCAAAACCATCTCCCGCCCCACTTTTTATACATAGCCGCCTTCAAAAACATACTACCCATGCTAGGCTTGATTGGCAGATATGCTTTGATCGAAGTCAATCTACCGGAGGGCACATGTTTGGCCGCGCGCGCGATGCAGGGCTCTTGGTACGATTTCCTTCCCCTCCCCGGCAAGCCGTGGACGCGAGTCTGGAGATTACCGACGAGGCCGGCCTGACAGCGCCGAGGGGGCAGGAGCTTCGGCTTGGATGGTTCGCGGAAGAAGGAACTTCCGTCGAGCAAGGGGCACCGATCGCTATCACGCGAGAAAATGAAGACTTCGCTCTGGTTGCGCCCATGCCAGCCAAGGTCGCTCGGGTTCGGATGCAACCGGGCAAGCGGTTGACCGAGATCGTTTTGTTTGCCGACGCGGGTGTCGGCCGGCGCATGCATTCCACTGTCGCGGCTGCGAAGCGAGAGGAGGGCGGACTCCGCAAGCTCCTGTTAAATGCCGGTATGTGGCCGCTCTTTCGCAGGCGCCCGTTTGGCCGGATTCCAGATCGCAGCGAAAGACCTGCGGCGATCTTCGTCATGGCAATCGACACACGTCCTCTTTCGGTCGATCCCGCCGCCGCTCTATCTGGCAAAGAGGAAGCCTTCGGCCGTGGGCTTGATGCGCTGGCGGTTCTGACCGACGGGCCGATCTTTGTTTGCCAATCCGCGGGCCCGGCGCTTTTTGAGAGCCGCGCGGGGCAGGGGCGGGTAGAGAGGATCGTTGCTGGCCGGCGCCATCCACAGGGAATACCGGGGTATTGGATCCACCAGCGATTTCCGGCGGGGCCGGATGCGGCGGTCTGGGATTGCCATGCCGAAGACGTTGCAGCCATCGGGGAGCTTCTTGCCGATGGGTTCGTGCCCGAAACCCGCCTTGTCCGGATTGCGGGAGACGGCCTAAAACGGGAGCGCCTTGTTCGCACTCAGCCCGGCGCCGATCTTCGCGGTTTGACGCAAAGTGATGTTCTGGCTGGCCCTCACCGTTTGATATCGGGGTCTCCGCTTGACGGGGTAGAGGCGCGTTGGCTCGGCCCGCGCGACAGGCAGGTTTCAGTGCGGCGCCACAAGCCGCAAGAACCGGAACGGCATTGGTTCGCCGAGGCATTGATGCGCAAGGCTTTTCCAAAGCCCATGATCCCGACTGCAGCGCTTTCGCAGGCTCTTGGTGGATCACTGCCATCCGCTGCCTTCGTCCGAGCTTTGACTTCGGGAGATAGCGAGACGGCGGTCAATCTCGGATTGCTCTCCCTTCTGGAAGAGGATTTGGCCCTTGCAGACTATGTTCTGAGCGATGCCGGGAGCCTTCTTCGCTTGTTGCGAAGTATGCTGGATCAAATCGAGACGGAGGTTGGGAAATGACCCGCGGTCTCTGGGATCGGGAAACTGTTGCCCTGCTGCTTGCCGCGGCGCTTCTTCCGGTCGCGGTCATTTGGTTCTGGCTGGAAGGAGCTCAGGCGGTCTCTCGGATCATCTTTGCTTTGGTCCTGATGGGCGGCTGGCAGATCGTCTTCCTGATTGCGCGGGCGCAGCCGCCGTCGCTGTCGATGGTTGTGATCGCATTGGCGATCTCGATCTTGGCCCCAGAAGGCCTTGGGCTTTTGCAGCTCGGGATCGGCATCAGCTTCGGCTTTGTTGTCGGTGAACTGGTCTTCGGTGGGTGGGGCCGCAATATCCTTAATCCTGCGACCGTGGCTCTGGCGTTTCTGGGGTTCGCGTTTCCGGCCTTCGATTGGCCCCAGCCTCTTGTGCCGGTTGCTTGGGCCGCCCTGCCCGCAGGCATTATTGGCATCGCTCTCGGCGTCATGCCGGTGGGCGTCTTTTTAGGGGCGGCGTTCGTGGGTGGGGTTGGGGTCTTCTTCGGCTTCTTGTCGCCGATCAGCTTCGAAGCCGCCGGTCTCGTACTCGTTCTTCTGGTATGCGATCCGGTTTCAAGCGCCTCCACACGCCTCGGCGGTTGGATGAACGGAGCGCTCTATACCGGTTTTGTCGTCTTGTTTGATCTCTTTTGGGCCGGGGCAGCTCCTGTTCAAATCGCAGTATCAGCGGCCTTTCTAACGGCCTTGGCAGCACCTCTACTTGACGAGGCAGCGATCGCAATCTGGATTGCACAACGGAGAAAGCGGCATGGACGCACCTGATCCAAACCTGTGGCGCCGGTTCCTGGCCTTGCCGATCGAGAGCAAGCCCAAAACCATCCTTGCCGCCTTCGTCTTTTCCTCGGTCTGTGCCGTGCTTGTCAGCAGTGCCGCGGTGGTCCTGCGACCGATCCAAGCTGCCAACCGGGCGGCGGAAGAAGAAGCACGCGTAGAGGCGTTGGTGCGCGGCATTCCGGGCATGACGGACCTGCTCACGAATGTTGGCGGCAGCCTTACAACGGTTGTTGTTGATCTCGAACGCGGCCGTGCAGCAAGTGATGTCACACCATCGACCCTGCTTTCGGCTCTTGCCGATACGTCGAACTGGACGTCACTTGATCCGGGTCAGGATCTCGCCGGTCTGGGCGCACGTCCCGACTATGCTCAGGTCTTCATGCTGCGCGAGGGGGATCGCGTCAGCCTTTTGCTCCTGCCAATCGCAGGGCAGGGCTACAACGGTCGGATCGAAGCCGTTCTGGCCTTGCGCGGCGACATGAACACAATTGCCGGGGTCACCGTTACACGACAGTCCGAGACACCGGGCCTTGGGGCGCGTATCGAAGAGGGGGCATGGCAGGCCAGCTTTCCCGGCCAGCAGATATTCGACAGTGAAGGAGCGGTTCGGTTCTCGGTGGCCCGAGGCTCGGCTTCAAGCATCTACGAGGTGGACGGGATCACTGGCGCAACGAGAACCAGCAATGCTTTTACTCAGATCGTAAGGTTCTGGCTTGGACCGGACGGCTATGGCCCGCTGATTGCCGCGATATCGCGCGGGGAGTTCTAGGGAATGGCAAGGCGGATCGATCTCTGGACGACCCTGACAGCGCCGCTTGTCAGCCAGAACCCTGTCACATTGCAGATCCTCGGACTGTGCTCAGCTCTGGCAGTGACGACCTCGCTGGCAACCGCGCTGACCATGTCCGCCTCTCTCACTGTCGTTCTGACGCTCGCCGCCGGAGCGATCAGCACGCTCCGGCGGTTCATCCCGGAAACGATCCGATTGATCATCCAGATCATCGTAATTGCTTCACTCGTGATCGTGATCGATCAGATTCTTCAGGCCTATTTCATCGAGATGAGCCGCGCACTTTCCGTCTTTGTGGGCCTCATCACCACCAACTGCCTCGTTCTTGGCAGAACCGAAGCTTATGCCCGTCATCACCGCCCCCTTGCGGCCATGACCGACGCGCTGGGCAACGGGCTTGGCTATTCACTCGTCCTTGTCGTGATCGGCGCTATCCGTGAGCTTGTGGGAAAAGGTGAGCTACTGGGATTTGTGGTGCTGCCATCGGTGGATGCAGGCGGCTGGTATACGCCGATGAGTTTCATGCTTCTTGCGCCAGCGGGGTTCTTCCTTCTTGGCGGCTTGGTCTGGGCTATTCGAACTATGTTACCGGAACAGGCAGAGGACCCGGAGTTTTCTTCTCCCTTGCCGCGTGAGGGGGTGGAATGAGCGATCTGGCCTACCTCTTCTTCGAAGCGGCCTTCGTCGATAATATGCCGCTCTCGCTGTTTTTGGGGCTCTGCACCTTCATCGCGTTGTCGAAGCGGACGGAAAGCGCCTTTGGGCTGGGTGTGGCCATGATTGGGGTCATGGGGCTTACAGTGCCTTTGAACTATCTCATATATCGGACCATACTCGCGCCAGGCGCGTGGGCCTGGGCAGGCCTCCCTGAGATTGATCTGAGCTATCTGTCGCTGATTGCGTTCATCGGCGTTATTGCGGCCGTCGTTCAATTTTTGGAAATGGTTCTCGACCGGTATTTCCCGCGGGTTCATGCGTCCTTCGGGGCCTTCCTGCCGCTTCTGACCGTCCAGTGCGCCATTCTTGCTGGCAGTTTGTTCATGGTCGAGCGGAGCTTCGATTTCGGCCAGTCATTCGTTTACGGGCTCGGAAGCGGAACCGGCTTCGCGGTCGCAGTTGTCATGTTGGCGGCGCTGCGGCGTAGGCTGACCTATGCCATTCTTCCTGCTGGCTTGAGCGGGCTCGGCATCACCTTTGTATTGGCTGGGTTGATGTCGCTCGGGTTTGCATCCCTGTCCCAGATGGCGGCTACGCTATGACCGAGATCGCGATCGCCAGCGCAACTATCGTCATACTGATCCTCGGGCTGACTTTGCTGCTCTTGCTGGCAAGGGGTCGGCTGATGCCGCAGGGCTCTCTGCAAGTACTGGTGAACGACCTAAAGGACCTTCCCGCAAATCGAGGAGACTCTCTCCTTGAGGTTTTGCATCGCAACAACGTCTTGATTCCTGCAGCTTGCGGTGGGTCAGGAACTTGCGGGCTTTGCCGGGTGGTTGTGACCGGCTCCGGCGCCGGTGAGCCTCAGGCGACCGAGCGAGGGATATTGTCGCCAAAAGAGCGCCGAGAACATGTTCGGCTTGCATGCCAGACGAAGCTGCGAGGCAACTGCAGCGCGAAAGTGCCTCCCGATTTCCTCGACAGCGCAGGTGGGTTCGCCTGTCGAGTGGTCTCGACGCGAATGCTTGCGCCTCTCATTAAGGAGATTGTCCTTGAGATCCCCCCTGATCAGCCTTGGTCCTTCAGGGCAGGGGCATTTCTTCAGTTAAGTGCGCGGCCGTATTCTCTCGAATTCTCGGGCCTCGACCTTCCCGACCCGTTCCGAGATGTCTGGAGAAAGTCCGGGTGGAGCGAACTTCGGGTCATCTCTGAAGAGACAGTTACCCGCGCCTATTCCATTGCCTCTCGCCCCGAGGATATGGGCAAGGCCGTGTTCAACATCCGGCTTGCCGTTCCTCCGCCGGGGCGCGAGAGGGATGTTCCTCCGGGGATTGTCTCGTCCTGGCTGTTCTCTCGCGAGATGGGCGATATGGTAGATGTCTCTGGACCCTTCGGAGACTTCTTCGTTCAGCCGACGAACCGCGAAATGGTTTTCGTCGGGGGCGGTGTTGGCATGGCGCCCTTGCGAGCCATGATCCATGAACAGCTTCAGCTCAAATCGGACCGGCCGATGCGCTATTTCTATGGGGCGCGCTCGGCGGCGGATTTGTTCTATCTCGACGAGTTTGCAGCTCTGTCGAATGAGCATGAGCGTTTCTCCTGGACCCCCGTCCTGTCCGATCCCGCACCGGGAGACAACTGGTTTGGTGAAACCGGCTTCGTGCACGAGGTTCTTGCCAAGGCTCTCTCGCGCCATCCTGCACCTGAGGATTGCGAATACTATCTCTGCGGCCCACCGGTTATGATTTCGGCGGTGCGAGCAACGTTGAAGAGGCTCGGTGTCGAGTCGTCCTCAATCTTTTTCGACGATTTCGGAGTCTGACCGATGACGCCTTCCTCCCCATTCCTGACGCGCCGCCACTTCATCGCACTTTCTGGAGGCGTTGCGCTTTGGCCAACCGCCTCACTGTCGGGTGGCTTGAAGGAGTTGCAGGGCAGTGCCTTTGGCACGAGCTGGTCTCTGACCTGCTCCGATGGCTATTCTCTCGACGACTTGCGTTCGCAGATCGAGGCCCTGTTTGACGAGGTGGACCGGCAGATGTCGCCCTGGCGACCCGACAGCACCATCAGCCGATTCAACGCAAGTGTCGCCGGATCCTACCTTGTTGAAGATGCGATATTCGAGGTCAGCCGTGCAGCCATTCATCTTTCAAGCGAAAGCGGCGGCTGTTTCGATCCGACGGTTGGCCCGCTCGTGGCGAAATGGGGGTTTGGTCCGGTCGTTGGCGATCCGGCTCCAGACTGGGCGGGCCTGAACGCCGAGGGTGGCCACCTCTCGAAGGCGAGCGACGGCTTGACGCTGGACCTTTGCGGAATAGCGAAAGGATGGGCGCTAGATCGTGCCTGTGAGTTGGCTAGGGCCGCGGGCGTGGAACAGGCCATCTTCGACCTAGGCGGCGAGGTTGCAGCGATAGGAGCGCACCCGTCCGGCAGGGAATGGCAGGTGGCCATCGAAGACACACGAAAAGCGGATGGCATCGCGGCGGTGCTTCGGCTCCCCTCAGGACACAGCATCGCAACATCTGGGAAATCGGCGCAAAGCTATAGTTTGGCAGGCAAGACCTATGGGCACATCATCGACCCACGCGATCGGCAGCCTGCCGATGGAGAGCTTTGGTCGGTTAGCGTGATTGCACGAACTGCCATGGATGCCGACGGATGGGCGACCGCCCTGTTTGCCGCCGGTGCGGAGGAGGGCCCTGCTCTGGCCGCGGCCAAGGGCATCGACGCGGTATTCTTGGGCGGAACCGACGTCAACCAGATGCTTTCCGTGTCGGGCAAGACTGAGGAGTATTTGCTATGACGGAAATCCTGCTCGTCATTTTGGTTTTTGTCGTCGCAGCGGGCGGATTGGGCCTCGGCCTCCTGAGCGGTCGTGGCCCGGCCAAAACCAGTTGTGGCGCGGCGGCCTGCCTCGGTCAGGGTGCTTGCGAAGTCTGTCCTCGTCGCCATGCAGCAATGGAAGGTGACCAGTCATGAGCGGCGCGACGGTCGAAACCATCATGCGCAGGGACTACCCGGAACTAACACCTGCGACGCCGATCCGCACAGCGGTCGCTAGGCTTGTGGAAAGCGGTTTTTCCGCGCTGCCCGTTGTCGAAGATGATGGCGCAATCGTCGGGATATTGAGCCAAAAAGACTGCTTCCGACCCGCGCTCCATGCCAGCTACTACCAAGAATGGACGGGCTGTGTTGCCGACAACATGTCATCTTCTGCTGTCACGATTGAGAGGACCGAAGATGCTTTCTTTGCGGCGGAGATGTTCCTATCTCATCCTTTTCGTATTCTGCCGGTTATGGACGGCACACGACCGGTTGGGGTTTTGATAAGATCGGATGTTCTCGCCTATCTAGCCAGAAACGGTTGATGCAGGCAGGCCCGTAGGTAGCTTTGTTGAACCGATATACATTTCGGTCCCGAAAGCGGTCCAATCGGCGGTCCGGACAAGTCCCATGCCCTAGGTTGCCCTAGGCGTCTTCAGCTTATCTGAGGGGGAATGGTGCCCAGGAGAGGACTCGAACCTCCACGACCGTTAAGTCACTGGTACCTGAAACCAGCGCGTCTACCAATTCCGCCACCTGGGCAGGTGTCGTGAAAGCGGCGTTTAAGGGCGCTTCGCGAGACTGTCAACGCGATTCCTTGGGGGTCAATGCTTTGTGCGGCGGTCGAGGGGAAATGCGCCTTGTCTGGCAGGGGCGCGAGGGGTAAACCGAGGCCAGATTGAACGTGAGGCGATGATGTCCAAGCTTGTTACCATTTTCGGCGGATCGGGTTTTGTGGGGCGGTATATTGCGCGCCGCATGGCGAAAGAGGGCTGGCGCGTCCGCGTTGCCGTTCGCAATCCGAACGAGGCGCTGCATGTAAAGCCCTATGGCGTGGTCGGACAGGTCGAGCCGGTGTTCTGCAACATCCGCGACGATGCTTCGGTCGCTGCGGCGATGCAGGGGGCCGATGCGGCGGTGAACTGTGTCGGCACGTTCAGCAAGGGCGGGCGTAACAATTTCGCTGCCGTTCAGGC